>DATGXM010000057.1:0-1996 GCA_035298985.1 Azonexus sp.
GCGGAGGTACGCGCAGGCCATCCAGCGTAGGGTCGGAAATTCTGGGCTTCTGGGGACGTTGGTTCATGGGGCGAAGTTTAAATTAAAAAGGCCCCGCATCTGCGGAGCCTTTTGTCGTGGAACGTAGCCGGAATTACTCGGCAACGACTGCCACGGTGATGTTGGCCAGCACATCAGTGTGCAGTGCCACGTCGAGCGGGAACTCGCCGATCGCCTTGAGCGGGCCTTCCGGCATGCGGACAGCAGCCTTGTCGACGTCAAAACCGGCAGCCTTCAGCGCTTCGGCGATATCGGCGTTGCCAACGGAACCGAACAGACGGCCGTCCATGCCTGCCTTGCGGGCGACGGTGACAACGGTACCGTTCATCTTGTCGGCGACAGCCTGGGCAGCAGCCAGCTTCTCGGCGGCAGCCTTTTCCAGTTCGGCGCGACGCGCTTCGAACTCGGCCATGGCAGCCGGCGTGGCACGCTTGGCCATGCGTTGCGGAATCAGGAAATTACGGGCGTAGCCGTCCTTGACCTTGACGACATCGCCGAGGTTACCCAGGTTGACAACCTTTTCGAGCAGAATGATTTGCATGTTTCGTCTCCCCGAGAATTATTGATGGTTGTCGGTGTACGGCAGCAGGGCCAGGAAGCGGGCGCGCTTAATAGCGGTGCCCAGCTGACGCTGATAGCCGGCCTTGGTGCCGGTCAGGCGAGCCGGCATGATCTTGGCGTTTTCCTGGATGTATTCCTTCAGGACTTCAACATCCTTGTAGTCGATCTGTTCGACCTTTTCAGCCGTGAAGCGGCAGAACTTGCGACGCTTGAACAGGCCGCCACCGCGCTTCTTTTTCTTGTCGTCATCCTTCTTCTTGAAGAATCGAGCCATTTTCGTTTCCTTCCAAATATTCGAGTGTATTCACATGCAGCACGGGTACCCTGCTGTTGCGTCCTCTGGCAGCGAGAAATCCTGTCACCTTGAGTTGCCCGCCGAGCGGAGCAGCTTGCAGCCAGCGGGCGTTATCGCCCAGGGCCACGACAGCAATTTCGACTTCTACCAGACGCTGTGCACCGTTTTCGATCAGCGAGGAGTTGTGTTGCAAACGTCCTTCACTGACTGGAATCCCGGCTGGCGTATAGCGCAAGGCTTTGCGCTCGGCCAGTTGCCCGGAGATCGTAATGCAGTTCAGCAGTCAGCCCGTACCAATATGCTTAGGCAGCAGCAACCGGTTCCGCCGGGGCAGCATCGCCACCGAGCAGGGACTTGGACTTCTCTTCCTTCATCATCGGGGACGGAGAGGTCACGGCAGCCTTCATCTTGACGGTCAGATGACGCAGAACGGCATCGTTGAACTTGAACGAATGCTCGAGTTCGTTCAGCGTCTCGCCGTCGCACTCGATGTTCATCAGAACGTAGTGGGCCTTGTGGATTTTCTGGATCGGGTAAGCCAGTTGACGGCGGCCCCAGTCTTCCAGACGATGGATCGAACCGCCCTTGGCAGTTACGATGGAGCGATAGCGCTCGACCATGCCGGGCACTTGTTCGCTTTGGTCCGGATGGACGATAAAGCAGATTTCGTAATGGCGCATGCAAACTCCTTTTGGGATGAACCCTCCGCCATGCGTTTGCGGTAGGGCAAGGTTGAAAAGCCCACGATTATAACAACATTCGCGGGCTTTGAAAGAAACGGCGACGGCTTATTTTCAGAAACTGTCGTCATCAATCTCCAGCGCACCGGCGGCGCCGGCCACCACGGATTGCGCCAGCCCGGCGGCCTGGGTCAGGAAATGATCGGCGAAGAAGCGCGTCGTCGCCAGCTTGGCCGCCCAGAACGGGTCGGCATCGCCGGCCGCCAGCTTGCTACGGGCGATCAGCGCCGCCCGTCCCATCTGCCAGCCACCCGCCACAATGCCGAGCAGGAACAGGAAAGGCACGGCACCGGCGTGCACCGC
Organism: Azonexus sp.; assembly: GCA_035298985.1. Taxonomy (GTDB): domain Bacteria; phylum Pseudomonadota; class Gammaproteobacteria; order Burkholderiales; family Rhodocyclaceae; genus Azonexus. The sequence goes on from DATGXM010000057.1 coordinate 1,939, forward strand.
CTTGGGATCATCCTTGAAATTGGCGACGATCCAGTCGACCGCCTTGTCGACGGCATCG
>DATGXM010000058.1:0-5753 GCA_035298985.1 Azonexus sp.
GTGGCGGTGCGCGAGCGCAAGCCGATCTACCTGAGCGATGTGGCGACGGTCGAGGACGGTCCCGACCAGCCCAAGCGCTATGCCTGGTTCGGCAACCGGGACGGCGAGTTTCCGGCGGTGACCATCCAGCTGTCCAAGCAGCCGGGCGTCAATGCGGCCGATGTGGCGACGGCGGCGCTCAGCCGGATCGACAGCCTGCGCAATACCGTGATCCCGGAAGGTGTCGAGGTCGCCGTGACGCGCAATTACGGCGAGACAGCGACCGAGAAGGCGCAGAAACTGATCGGCAAGCTGATCTTTGCCACGGCCTTTGTTGTCGCCCTGGTTTTCTTCGCCCTCGGCCGGCGCGAGGCGGTGATCGTCGGCGTCGCGGTGACCTTGACCCTGGCCGCCACGCTGTTCGCGTCGTGGGCCTGGGGTTTCACGCTGAACCGGGTGTCGCTGTTCGCGCTGATTTTCTCCATCGGCATCCTGGTCGATGACGCCATCGTCGTGGTCGAAAATATCCATCGCTGGCAGGGGCTGTATCCGGAAAAGACCCTGCTGGAAATCATCCCGGGGGCGGTCGACGAAGTCGGCGGCCCGACCATCCTGGCGACGCTGACGGTGATCGCCGCGCTGCTGCCGATGGCCTTCGTGTCCGGCCTGATGGGGCCGTACATGAGCCCGATCCCGATCAATTCGGCCATGGGCATGGCCATTTCGCTGGCCGTGGCCTTTGTCGTCACGCCGTGGCTGGCGGCCAGGCTGATGCAGGCGCAGGGCGTCGCCCATGGCGCGCCTCGGCCCTCCAGGCTGGACGCCGGACTGGACAGCACTTTCCGTCGCCTGCTGGCGCCCTTCCTCGATCCGTTGAAGGGCGGCAAGGCGCGGATCAAGCTGGCGATTGCCATCGTGTTGCTGATCCTCGGCTCGGTCTCGCTGGCTTACTTCCAGCTCGTCGTGCTGAAGATGCTGCCCTTCGACAACAAGAGCGAATTCCAGGTGGTCGTCGACCTGCCGGTCGGCACGCCGCTCGAGGAAACGGCGCGTGTGCTGCACGAGATCGGCGGCGAACTGGCGAAGGAAGCCGATGTGGTCGATTACCAGGCCTATGCCGGCACGGCCAGCCCGATCAACTTCAACGGCCTGGTCCGCCAGTACTACCTGCGGGCGGCGCCGGAGAAGGGCGACATCCAGGTCAATCTGGCCGACAAGCACCACCGCTCGCGGCAGAGCCATGACATCGCCGTGGCGGTGCGCGACCGTATCGAAGCCATCGGCAAGCGTAACGGTGGCGTCGCCAAGGTGGTGGAAGTGCCGCCCGGGCCGCCGGTGCTGTCGCCCATCGTCGCCGAGGTCTATGGCCCGGATTACGCCGGCCAGATGGCGGTCGGCCAGCGGCTGCGCGCCGCTTTCGGCGATACCCCGGACATCGTCGCCATCGACGACAGCGTCGAGGCCGATGCCCGCAAGCTGGTGCTGCATGTGCTGCAAGGCAAGGCGGCGCAGCTCGGCGTGGCGCAGAGCGATATCGTCGAGGTGGTCGGCATGGGACTGGCCGGCCTGGACGTGACGCCGGCGCACAATACCGATTCCAAATTCGAAATTCCGGTGCGCATCGCATTGCCGGCCGAAAAGCAGTCGTCGCTCGATGCGCTGCTCAAGCTGCGCGTGCGTTCCCGCGACGGCGGGCTGGTCCCGGTTTCCGAACTGGTCGAGGTGCGCGACGTGGGGCGCGAAAAGGCGATCTACCACAAGGACCTGCTGCCGGTGGTCTATGTGCTCGGCGACATGGGCGGTCAGCTCGATTCGCCGCTCTATGGCATGGCCGACATCCGCGCGAAGATCAACGGCATGGCGCTCAAGGAAGGCGGCACGCTGGGCGAGTGGTTCATCCGCCAGCCGGCCGACCCCTATGCCGGCTACAGCGTGAAGTGGGACGGCGAATGGCAGGTCACCTACGAAACCTTCCGCGACATGGGCATCGCCTACGCGGTCGGCCTGATCCTGATCTACCTGCTGGTCGTCGCCCACTTCGGCAGCTACCTGGTGCCGCTGATCATCATGGCACCCATCCCGCTGACCATCATCGGCGTGTTGCCTGGTCACGCATTGTTCGGCGCCCAGTTCACCGCCACGTCGATGATCGGCATGATCGCGCTGGCCGGCATCATCGTCCGCAATTCCATCCTGTTGGTCGATTTCATCAAGCAGCAGGTCGCTGCCGGCATGAACTTCCACGACGCCGTGATCCAGTCCGCCGCCGTGCGCGCCAAGCCCATCGCGCTGACCGCGCTGGCCGCCATGCTCGGCGCCCTGTTCATCGTCGACGATCCGATCTTCAACGGCCTCGCCCTGGCCCTCATCTTTGGCATCCTGGTGTCCACCCTGCTCACCCTGGTGGTGATCCCGGTGCTCTATTACGCCGCTTTCAGAAAGGAATACCCATGACCATCGAACGCATCATCCGCATCATGGCCGGCTTTTTCGTCCTGCTGTCGCTGGCCCTCGGCTGGCACGGTAGCCCGCTGTTCGTCTCCGAGTGGTTCCTGGCCTTCACCGCCTTCGTCGGCTTCAATTTGCTGCAAAGCGGCTTCACCGGCTTCTGCCCGCCGGAAAAGCTATTGGCCAAAATGGGCGTCAAGCGCGGCGGCGACGGCCCGTGTTGCGGATAAGCGTCTGCGGGCAATCCGCTCTCAGATGATGGTTTAATACTTTGCCATAAGCATTTGTTGCATATGCGCAATGTCATTTGTTGTGGTTTTCCACAATTAGGCTGAAAGTTATAGTTGTCTCGGCTACACTGCTACCGTTTTCCTGTTCCGGTAGCAGATTCTTGAGTCAGATCCCGGCCGTCGCCGGCCGAAAATTCGTCCTCTTCGCCCTCGTGGCGCTGGTCCTGGTGTGGGGCGTGATCGGCCACGAGCTGTGGCTGCTCGGCCGTGCGGCCAGGTCCAGCCTCGATCTGCTGGGCAACGGCGGCGGCCGCGTCGATTTGCCGCCCAAATTGCTGGTGCTGGCACTCGGTCTGCTGCTCACGTATCTGGTCTGGCGGGCTTGCCGTCAATTGCAGCGGGTCGATCACGAGACAGCGGCGCGCCTCGCCCTGCAACGGCTGATCGTCGATCACGCATCGGAAGCGATGATGGTGACCGACCGCGCCCAGCGCATCCTGTCCATCAACGCCGCCTTCACGACCATTACCGGCTACCGTCCCGAAGACGTCATCGGCAAGACGCCGACCCGGCTCAGCGCCGACCACCACGGCCTGTCCGTGCATCGCGGCATCTGGGACCACGTCGCGCAGAACGCCTGCTGGGAAGGCGAAATCTGGGACCGGCGCAAGGATGGAACGATCTACCCCAAGCAGATGCGCATCACGGCGATCTGCGAGGATGGGGTCAATATCTCGCATTACGTCGCCGTCTTCAGCGACATCAGCGAAAGCAAGGCGCAGGCGCAGCGGCTGGAATATCTCGCCCGCCACGACCCGCTGACCAACCTGCCCAACCGGCTGGCGCTCGATGCCCACCTGCACGCGGCGATCGACGGGGCGGTGCCCGGCATGGACCGCATGGCCCTGCTGATTATCGATCTCGACAATTTCAAGACCATCAACGATTCCCTCGGCCATCAAGCCGGCGATCGCCTGCTCGGCGAGCTGGCCCGCCGGATGAGCGGGCAGATGGACCACAACAAGCGGCTCTTCCGCCTGGGCGGCGACGAATTCGTCATTTTCATCGAACGCCTGCGCAGCGATGAAATTGTCATTGAACTGGCCAGCCGCCTGATCCGGGTGATCGGCGAGGCCAGCGAGATCGACGGCCATGTCCTGCACATGACGCCGTCGATCGGCATCAGCCTCTACCCCGAGGATGGGCGCGATGCGCAGGCGCTGATCCGCAATGCCGACACCGCGATGTACTACGCCAAGGCCAACGGCCGGGCCAATTACAAGTTCTTCACCGAGCCGATGAAGGTCGCCGCCACCAAGCGCCTGCACCTGGAAAGCGAGCTGTGGCGGGCGCTGGCCGACAATCAGCTGGTGCTGCATTACCAGCCGCAGATCGATCTGCTCAACGGCAAGGTGGTCGGCGTCGAGGCCCTGGTCCGCTGGCGGCATCCGACGCGCGGCCTGATCGGTCCGGCCGAATTCATCCCGGTCGCCGAGGAGTGCGGCCTGATCCTGCCGCTCGGGCATTGGGTGCTGCTCACCGCCTGTCGCCAGGCGCAGTCATGGCTCGACCAAGGCATCGACATGGGCGAGATGGCGGTCAATATCTCGGCCCACCAGTTCCGCCAGCCGGAGTTCGCCCAGTCGGTGCGCGCCATCCTCGCCGAGACCGGCCTGCCGGCCGAACGCCTGGAACTGGAAATCACCGAAAGCACCATCATGCATGGCGTCGACGCGGCCATCTCGACGATGGCCGAATTGCGCGGCATGGGCCTGCGGCTGGCGATCGACGATTTCGGCACCGGCTATTCGTCGCTCGCCTACCTGCGCCGCTTCCCGCTCGACCGCCTGAAGATCGACCGCTCCTTCCTGGCCGATGTCGAGAGCGATCCGGATGCCGCGTCGCTGCTCACCTCCATCGTCCTGCTCGGCCGTTCGCTCGGCCTGCAACTGGTCGCCGAGGGAGTCGAGAACTTCGCCCAGGCCGAATTCCTGCGCACGCTGGAGTGCGAGCGGGTGCAGGGCTTCCATTTCTACCAGCCGGCCTCGGCCGAGGAGGTGGTCGGCTTCGGCGGCTTCGGCCTGTTGGCGGCACTCCCGGCCTGATCCGCCTTGACCGCAGCCCGCGGTCGCCTAAAATCCCCAGCTTAACGACACGGAGTGCAGCATGAAAATTGGATTCATCGGCCTGGGCATCATGGGGCGCCCCATGGCCCTCAATCTCATCAAGGGCGGCCACGAGGTCACCGTCTGGGCGCGCCGCGCCGAGTCCATGCAGCCCCTGCTCGCCGCCGGTGCCCGTGCTGCCATCAGCCCGGCCGATGCGGCGAAGGGCAACGAAGTGGTGATTTCCATGGTCGCCGACGCGCCTGACGTCGCCGAAGTGATGCGCGGTGTCGCCAGCGCCGCTGAACCTGGCCTGGTCGCCGTCGACATGAGCACCATCGCGCCGGGCGCTGCCCGCAGGATCGGCGAGGAGCTGGCCGCGGCCGGCGTCGATTTCGTCGATGCGCCGGTGTCGGGCGGCGAAGTCGGCGCCATCGCCGGCACGCTGTCGATCATGGCCGGCGGCAGCGACGCCGCTTTTGCCAAGGCGCAGCCCGCCTTCGCCTGCATGGGCAAGAACATCATCCACGTCGGCCAGTCCGGCGCCGGCCAGGTGGCCAAGGCCGCCAACCAGATCATGACCGGCATGGGCGTGCTGGCGGTAGCCGAGGCCCTGGCCTTCGCGGCCAAGAACGGGGTGGACGGCGGCAAGGTGCGCGAGGCACTGCTCGGCGGTTTCGCCTATTCGCGCATCCTCGAAAACCACGGCCAGCGCATGCTGGACCGCAATTTCAAGCCCGGCTTCAAGAGCTGGATGCACGAAAAGGACCTCAACATCGTGATGCAGACGGCGCACGAACTGGGCCTCTGCCTGCCCGGCTCGGCGGCGACGGCGCAGATGTTCAACGCCATGGTCGGCAGCGGCTACGGCGAGGAAGACTCCATCGCCGTGCTCAAATTGCTAGAGAAACTCTCAGGTCAGGCATGAAAGTCGGTTTCATCGGCCTCGGCGTCATGGGACGCCCGATGGCCTTGCACTTGCAGCGGGCCG
>DATGXM010000059.1:0-2126 GCA_035298985.1 Azonexus sp.
CGGTGGTCGGCCAGTTCCAGAGCCTGTTCGACACCACCTGGCAAAGCCAGAATTGCCCGCCCGGCGGCCTGCCGGAGGTGCCGCACCCGGCCGCCAACAGCGGCGGCATGGCCGTGCAGCTGGTGGCGGCCGATCCGCTGGCCGAACGCAGCGAACTCTATGTCGCGCTGCTCGCCGCCATCGCCCATGCCCGCCATCGCATCTGGCTGACCTACGGCTATTTCGTACCCGACCAACGCATTGTCGATGCGCTGGCCGCCGCCGCCCGGCGCGGCGTCGATGTCCGCCTCGTGCTGCCGACCATCAGTGATTTCTGGGCGCCGTTCTATGCCGGACGGGCGCACTACGCCGCGCTGCTCGCCGGCGGCGTGCGCATTTTCGAATACCGCAATGCGCTGCTCCACGCCAAGACGGCGACCGTAGACGGCGTGTGGTCGAGCGTCGGTTCGACCAACCTCGACTGGCGCAGCTTCGTGCACAACTACGAAGCCGACCTGCTCGTGCTCGACAGCGATTTCGCCAACGAAATGGAAGACCTGTTTGCCGCCGATCAGGCGGCTTCACAGGAAATTACGGCCGACGCCTGGGCCCGGCGCAGTGTGACCGACCGTTTGCGCGAGTGGTTGGCCCAGCGCTGGGAATACCTGCTTTGAGTCCGCCTGCTTTAGGTCTGTCTCCTTGAAGTACGGCCACCTCTGGCGCTAACCACTTCGCGCCCGGCATCAAGCTGCCCGCCGGCGGCTGCTGGACTCGCTCTCTTCGGAGGAAGCTTCCTGATCGCGACCCTGCTGGCCGCGTTCGCCGCCTTCCTCTTCCTCGCCGCGCATCTCTTGCTCCATCTCCTGGCCCTGCCGGCTCATCGCCTCGCGACCCTGGCGGGCGGCGTTGCGGAAGTCCTCGCCACTTTCGCGCAGCGACGCGGTCGAGGCTTCGGACAGCATTTCCGTGGCACGGGACATTTCCTCCGCCTGCTGGCGCGCCAATTCCTTCAGTTCCTCGAGGCTTTGCGTGGCCTGCTGCTGGAACTCCTTGAGGCCGTACTTCCAGCGTTCGGTGACGTCGATGGCCTGCTTCTCGAACAGCCGGAAGACCTGCGACGGGACTTCGTTGAGGACTTCGCCTTCCTGGTCGACGAACTGCACCAGATTGTCGGTGGCCGCCGAGAACAGGCGGGTGGCGCGGTCATCCTGGACTTCCAGCATCCGCGAGTAATCGGGCAGCCCGAAAGCCGACGCGGCGCGGATCTGGGCCCGCCACATGATGCGTGCCGTCGCCGCCTGCATGTCGCAGAACTGGCCGAAACTGCGCAGGGCGCCGGTCGCCATGTTGATCGACTCGGAACGGCGCTGGCGTCCTTCGCCCGAACCGCCTTCCTGGCCGCCGCGGCCATTCGATTTCTGCCCTCTGGCTTGTCCTTGCTCTCTGTCCTGTCCCTCTCTGTCCTGTCCTTTCCCAAATTGTTCACTGCCCCCCCGTTCGGCCTTCATGCCGGCGGAGTCCCTTGCCTCGGACTGCTGCTGTCCGGCCCGGCCCGGCGGATGCCGTTCCGACGATTTCTCGCTTCCTGCTCTTGCTTGCGCCATGTCGATCTCCTGAATGAGTTGAATAGGGATAAGCCGCGCCGCAACACGGCGTCTCGTTACGCAGCAACTATGGGGCCCGCCGGCGCCGCCCGCCTGCGGTGGGACGGCCGCCGCGCCGGGGTACGGTAAAAATTGCAAGGGCGGGTGAAATCTACAAGGCACGCCGGCGACCGTGCCAACCGGCGCAGGGCAGTCCCGGCATCGCCATTGCTTGACGGTAGGAAGCTGTGAGACTCGGGGCAGTGCAAGCAGTCCCGCGCAGCCCCCTTTGCCGAGGAGCGAGACGAAGCAAATGCCGACTGAACAACCCGGCGCGGCGCCATGAATCCGTTCGCCGATCCCTTGCTGCTGAGCCGCCTGCAGTTCGCCGCCAACATGAGTTTCCACATCCTGTTCCCGGCGATCAGCATCGGGCTGGCCTGGGTGCTGCTGTATTTCAAGCTGCGCCACAGCCGCAGCGGCGACGCCGCGTGGATGGAGGCCTACCGTTTCTGGGTCAAGATTTTCGCCTTGAGTTTCGCCATCGGCGTGGTCAGCGGCATC
>DATGXM010000060.1:0-3742 GCA_035298985.1 Azonexus sp.
GCTTCTCCGGCCTGCTCATCCCCGGCGTGCTGGCCCTGGTCACCGCCTTCGTGTCCTTCATCACGCTGATCCTGATTCCGATTCCGATGGTGCGCGAACTGGCGATCACCGCCTCGCTCGGCGTCTTCTTCAAGATCACCACCAACCTGGCGATGCTGCCCATTGCTGCGTCCTACTTCACCTTCACCAAGGAATACGCCGACAAGGCGATGATGAAGCGCGACAAGCGCGCCCGCTGGCTGCGCGCCCTGGCCCGCGTCGCCGAACCGCGCAATGCGGCCATCGTCATCGCGCTGACCCTGGGCGTGTTCGCGGTTTCCGTGTGGCAGAGCAGCGACCGCGTCATCGGCACCCTGCAGCCCGGCGCCCCGGAGCTGCGTCCGGAAGCCCGCTTCAACCGCGATGCGGTGGCCATTTCGGAAGCCTACGACACCGGCCTCGACTGGCTGACCGTGGTTTTCGAGACGGCGCCGGATTCCTGCGAGAACGTCGCGCTCGGCCTCTACCAGGACCAGTTCGTCTGGCACATGCAGAACACCGAGGGCGTGCTGTCGGCCATTTCCTTCTCCGGCCAGTTGCGGACCTATAACGAGGGCTACAACGAAGGCAACCCGAAGATGAACGCCATCCCCATCGATCCGGGCAACTACGCGGCGCTGGCCACCGAAATCGGCCGGATGCGCGGCTACATGAAGAAGGATTGCAGCATGACGGCAGTGCACCTGTTCCTCAACGACCACAAGGCGACGACCATCAATCGCGTCATCGACAAGGTCAAGGCCTTCCGCGCCGACAACAAGCTGGACGGCGTGACCATCCGCCTGGCTTCCGGCAACGCCGGCGTGCTCGCCGCGGTGAACGACGAGGTCGAGAAGAGCGAAATGCCGATGATGATGTACGTCTATGCCGCCATCGTCTTCCTGGTCGCCATGGTGTACCGCGACTTCCGCGCCGTGCTTGCCTGCTGCCTGCCGCTCACCGTCGGCACCTTCATCGGTTACTGGTTCATGAAGGAGCTGGAGATCGGCCTCACCGTCGCCACGCTGCCGGTCATGGTGCTCGCTGTCGGCATCGGCGTCGATTACGCCTTTTACATCTACAACCGCCTGCAACTGCACCTGTCGCTCGGCGAGAACATCGTCAAGGCGCTCGAACACTCCATCCTCGAAGTCGGCACGGCGACCATCTTCACCGCCATCACGCTGGCCATCGGCGTCGCTACCTGGGCCTTCTCCGACCTCAAGTTCCAGGCCGACATGGGCAAGCTGCTCGCCTTCATGTTCATGGTCAATATGGTGATGGCCATGACGGCGCTGCCGGCCTTCGCCGTCTGGCTGGAAAAGCTGTTCCCGCGCAAGACTCCGGTCCGCGCCCCGGGCATCCTCAACCACTGATCGGGAGCCCAACATGAACAAGCAAACCATGACGCTCCGCGCCACCACCCTGATCGCCGCGCTGCTCGGCAGCTTGCTGACTGCCCCGGCCATGGCGCAGGCCCCGGCCGCCCCGGCGCCGCTGCAGGCCCAGCCGGCCAAGAAGAGCGCCGCCGCCACGCTGGCCCCCATCCAGGGCGCCGCCTACGCCGGCAAGCGCCTGGTTACCGTCGGCGACTACGGCACCATCCTGCTCTCCGACGACGGCGGCAAGACTTTCCGCCAGGCCACTTCGGTACCGCTCTCCTCGACGCTGACCGCCGTCCATTTCGCCGACGACAAGAACGGCTGGGCGGTCGGGCAGTGGGGCGCCATCATCCACACCGCCGACGGCGGCGAGAACTGGACCATCCAGCGACTGGAAACCCAGGAGGACCGGCCGTTGTTCTCGGTCCATTTCAGCAATGCCAATGAAGGGCTGGCGGTCGGCCTGTGGTCGCTGGTCCTGCGCACGCAGGATGGCGGCAAGAGCTGGACGCCGGTCGATCTGCCGGCCCCGCCGGACGGCGGCAAGGCCGACCGCAACCTGTTCCGGATCTTCGCTTCTGCCAAGGGCGAGCTGTTCGTCGCCGCCGAGCGCGGCATGGTGCTGCGCAGCGCCGATCACGGCCAAAGCTGGCAATACCTGAACACCGGCTACAAGGGCTCGCTGTGGACCGGTGTCGCGCTCAAGGACGGCACGCTGCTGGTCGGCGGCCTGCGCGGCACCATCTACCGCAGCCAGGATGACGGCCGCAGTTGGCAGCCGGTGGTCAGCGGCAGCAAGAGCTCGGTCACCGATCTGGTCGAAGGCGGCGGCCACGTTTACGGCACCAGCCTGGATGGCGTGCTGCTCGACAGCACCGACGGCGGCGCCAGCTTCACCTGGAAGCAACGCGACGACCGCCTGTCGCTGACCGCCGCGCTGTGGGCCGGCAACGGCCTGGTCCGCTTCTCGCGGCACGGCGTGATCGCCGACGGGCAGGGCCTGTAGGCCGGGCGCAACGAACAATCAAACAGGAGACGACATGCAGACCATTTCCATGCTGATCGGCGGCCAGGCCGTCCATACGGCCACCACCTTCCCGGTCATCAACCCGGCGAGCGGCGAGATATTCGCCCGCGCCCCGGCTGGCGATGCCAGCCACGTCGATGCGGCGGTCAAGGCCGCCCAGGCGGCTTTCCCGGCCTGGAGCGCCAAGCCGGACGGCGAGCGCAAGGCGCTGATGCACGCGCTGGGGGCGGCGCTCGAAGCCAACATGCCGGAGCTGATGCGCCTGGTTACGCTGGAAACTGGCAAGCCGCAGGGCGGCTTGAACGGCGTGGGGGCGGGCATGGAAGTCGGCGGTTCCATCGCCTGGACGCACGTCACGGCCGATCTGGAGCTGCCGGTCGAGGTCATCCAGGACAACGCCGAGGCGCGTGTCGAGGTGCATCGCAAGCCGCTCGGCGTGGTCGGCTCGATCACCCCGTGGAACTGGCCGCTGATGATCGCCATCTGGCACGTCATCCCCGCGCTGCGCGCCGGCAATACGGTGGTGCTCAAGCCGTCGGAAATGACGCCGGTGGCGACTGCTCGCTTTGCCGAGCTGGCCAATGCCATCCTGCCGCCGGGCGTGCTCAATTTCGTCACCGGCGCCGCCGGTTCCGATGTCGGCCCGGCCATGACCGGCCATCCGGGTATCGCCAAGATCGTGTTTACCGGCTCGACGGCGACCGGCAAGCGCATCATGGCCAACGCCTCGGGCAACCTGAAGCGCCTGACGCTGGAGCTGGGCGGCAACGATGCCGGCATCGTGCTGCCCGATGTCGACGTCAAGGCCATCGCGCCCAAGCTGTTCGGCGTCAGCTTCCACAACAACGGCCAGACCTGCGCCTGCCTGAAGCGCCTGTACGTGCATGAAAGCATTTACGACGAGCTGTGCGGCGAACTGGCCAATCTGGCGCGCAACGCCGTGGTCGGCGACGGCATGAACCCGGAGACCCAGCTCGGCCCGATCCAGAACGCCATGCAACTGGCCAAGGTCGAGGAACTGGCTGAGGACGCCCGCGCCCACGGCGCCCGCTTCCTGTGCGGCGGCCAGCGCAAGGGCGGCCCCGGCTATTTCTACGAGCCGACCATCGTTGCCGACATCGCCGATGGTGTGCGTCTGGTCGATGAGGAACCCTTCGGTCCCATCCTGCCGGTCATCAAGTATTCCGATATCGACGAGGTCATCGCCCGCGCCAACAACAGCCCGAACGGTCTGGGCGGTTCGGTGTGGTCGCGCGATCCGGCCAAGGCCGCCGCACTGGCCATGCGCCTCGAATGCGGCACCGCCTGGGTCAAC
>DATGXM010000061.1:0-7986 GCA_035298985.1 Azonexus sp.
GCCACACGGGCCGCTGGCCGATGGTTTGCCGCCACTGCCGACCCAGATCGATTTTCTCGGCGGGCGGGCGGACATCGAATTTCAGGTTGCCACACACCTCGACGATCTGCGCTCCCAGGCCGGCCAGACGCTCGGCATCCCCTGCCGTCTGCGCCGCCACGCCGGACAGTACGGCAAAAGCCGGCGAAACCAGTCTGCGGAAGCGACCGTAGCCGCGTGCCGAACGGACCGACAGCCGGGCATTGGCCAACACCACCGGCACATCGGCCCTTCGGGCAGCGTGCAGCAGATTTGGCCAGATCTCGGTTTCCATCAACACCCCGAAGGCCGGCCTGAAATGGCGGAAAAACCGACCCACCGCTCCCGGGTAGTCATAGGGGAGGTAAGCCTGGATCACCCGGTCGCCATACACCTCGTGCCCGGCAGCCCGCCCGGTCGGCGTCATGCCGGTGAGCAGGATGCGATGCTCCGGCCAGCGGGCGAGCAGGCCGTCGATGAGCGGCTGGGCGGCGCGCGTTTCGCCGACCGAGACGGCATGCACCCAGATCAGTCGGGCCGGTGCCGCCTGGCCATAAAACCCGTAGCGCTCGCCGAGGTTGTGCAGGTATTCCGGCTGCTTGCGGCCGCGCCACGCCAGGCGCAGCCAGATCAGCGGCGTGATCAGATAGAGCAGCAGACTGTAGGCGAGGCGCGCCATCAGTCCAGTACCGACTGCAATTCGTCGAGCACGGTGTCGGCGGCCGGGATCTGCATCTTGCCGCCCAGGTTGCGGTAAAAGCCGGCGCCGAGCACGCCGGTCAGCCCCGGATCGGTCGCCGTGTAGAGTGCCACCGTCGGGATCTTCAGCGCCACTGCCAGGTGGGTCAGACCGGTATCGACCCCCACCGCCGCCCGCGCCCCGGCCAGCAATCCGGCCAGGTCGGGAAGGCTCATCGCCGGCGCCGCCACCGCACCGGGAATGCCCGCCGCCAGACGAGCGGCCCGTTCGCGCTCGACGGCGCTACCGCCCGGCAGCACGCAGCTGTAACCCTGGGAATTCAGGCGTTGGCCGAGGGCCAGCCAGTTCGCCTCCGGCCATAGCTTGTCGTCGCGACTGGTCGCCGTCAGGCAAACGACATAGGGGCGATGCGGCAACCAGGCGAAGGCGCCTGGCGCCGGGGCGATGCCGTAGTCCGGCTCGCCATCGACGGCGTAACCGAGGGCAGCCGACGCCAGGCGACGATTGCGCACCACCGCGTGCAGGTCGCGGGCAACGTGGAAATGGCGGTCGTAGCAGCGCGCCGCCAGCGGCTCACGGGCCGAATCGGCGGCATAGCCCAGGCGCGCCCCCCGCGCACGGCGGGCAATCAGGGCACTCTTCAACAAGCCTTGGGTATCGATCACCGCATCGTAGGATGTGGCGGCGATTTGCTGGCGAAATGCGGCGATTTCGCGCCAGGTGGACGCCTTCAGCAGCTGTTTGCGCCAACGGCGGATGGCCACCGGGATGATGCTGCGCACCGCGGGATGCAGGCGCGGAATGGCGGCAAAGCTGTCTTCGACGCACCAGTCGATTTCGGCATCGGGAAAATGGCGGCGAATGTCGCTGATCGCCGGCAAATTGTGGATGACATCGCCGAGCGAGGAAGTTTTCACGATCAAAATGCGCATCGGCGGATAAAATCACGACTTTCGAAGCCGCAATTATAAATGCCAGCCACGCGTCAGCCGCTTTCCGTTGCGATCATTACCCTCAACGCCGCCTCCCAACTGGAGGAGTGCCTGAAAAGCGCGCGCTTTGCCGACGACATCGTGGTCGTCGACTCCGGCAGCACCGACGGCACACAGGCGCTGGCCGAACGCTATGGCGCCCGGGTCATCGCCCAGGACTGGCTGGGCTTCGGACCGCAAAAGCAGTTTGCCGTCGATGCCGCCCGTCACGACTGGGTGCTCTGCCTGGATGCCGACGAACGCGTCTCGCCCGAACTGCAGGCCAGTATCGAAACCGCCCTTGAGCAGCCAGCCCATGGCGCCTATCGCTTTGCCCGCTGCAACCGCTTTCTCGGCCGCTACCTGAAACACGGCGAGGGTTATCCGGACTGGTCGCTGCGCCTGTTCGACCGCCGCCGGGCCCGCTGGTCCACCGATGCCGTGCATGAAAAGGTGGTCGCCGACGGTACGGTCGGCACGCTAGCCGGCGATCTGCTGCACGACTCGGCGGAAACGATCGCCGCCTACCTGACCAAGCAGAACCGCTACACCACGCTGGCCGCCGAAATGGCCCTGCAGGCCGGCAAGCGCGCCTCGTTCGGGCGTATCGCGTTCAGCCCCATTATCCGCTTCATCAAGTTCTACGTGATCCGTCAGGGCTTCCGCGATGGGCTACCCGGCCTAGTCCACATCGCCATCGGGTGCAGCAACAGTTTCATCAAATATGCCAAGATGCTGGAGCGGCAAAAATCGGATGCTGCACTGCGGTAAAATATTGTGACCAATTCTTCGAGGTAGTTTCGTGAAAATTCTCGTTACCGGCGCCGCCGGCTTCATCGGCATGACCACTTCTCTGCGCCTGCTGGCGCGCGGCGACGAAGTCGTCGGCCTCGACAACCTGAACGACTATTACGAGGTCTCGCTGAAGGAAAACCGCCTCAAGCGCCTGACCGCGCTGCCCGGCTTCCGCTTCGTCAAGCTCGACGTGGGCGACCGCGCCGGGATGGAGAAACTGTTCGCCGAGGAAAAGTTCGACAAGGTCATCCACCTGGCCGCCCAGGCCGGCGTTCGTTATTCGATCCAGAACCCGCACGCCTACGTCGACAGCAATCTGGTCGGCTTCATCAACGTCCTCGAAGGCTGTCGCCACAACCAGGTCCAGCATCTGGTCTACGCCTCCAGCTCCAGCGTCTATGGCGGCAATACCAAGATGCCCTTCTCGGAACACGACAGCGTCGACCACCCGGTCAGCCTGTACGCCGCGACCAAGAAGGCCAACGAGCTGATGGCGCATACCTACAGCCACCTCTACGGCCTGCCGACCACCGGCCTGCGCTTCTTCACGGTATATGGCCCGTGGGGCCGCCCGGACATGGCGCTCTTCCTGTTCACCAAGGCCATCCTCGAAGGCCGACCGATCGACGTCTTCAACCACGGCAACATGAAGCGCGATTTCACCTACGTGGACGACATCGTCGAAGGCGTGATCCGTGTCCTCGACCGCAACGCCGCTGCCAACCCGGACTACGACGCGGTTTCCGCCGACCCGGCGACCAGCAACGCGCCCTACCGCGTGTTCAACATCGGCAACAACAACCCCGTGCAGCTGCTCGACTTCATCGGCGCCATCGAAAACGCCCTCGGCCAGAAGGCCGAAAAGCGCCTGCTGCCGCTGCAGGACGGCGACGTGCCGGCCACCTACGCCAACACCGACCTACTCAACGACTGGGTCGGCTTCGTCCCCGGCACCACCGTCGAGGAAGGCGTCGGCCGCTTCATCGCCTGGTATCGCGATTACTACAAGGTTTAAGGAACAGTCATGTGTGGCATCGTCGCAGCAGCAGCCGGCAACAACATCGTCCCCGTCCTGGTCGAAGGATTGAAGAAGCTCGAATACCGGGGCTATGACTCGGCCGGCCTGGCCGTGATCGGGGCCGGCGCCATCGAGCGCGTCCGTTCGGTCGGCCGCGTCGCCGAACTGGAAACCGCCTCGGCCAGCACGCAATCGGTCACCGGCATCGCCCACACCCGTTGGGCGACGCACGGCGTACCCTGCGAGCGCAATGCCCACCCGCACGTTTCGGGCTCCATCGCTGTGGTCCATAACGGCATCATCGAAAACTACGAATCCCTGCGCAGCGAACTGACCGCCCAGGGCTACGTTTTCACCTCGGATACCGACACCGAAAGCATCGCCCACCTGGTCCAGGCCACCCTGAAGAGCGAACCGGACCTGTTCAAGGCGGTTCGCCTCGCCTGTCAGCGCCTGGTCGGCGCCTACGCCATCGCCGTCATCGACCACACCCAGCCCGGCCGCATCATCGTCGCCCGCGAAGGTTCGCCGCTGCTGCTCGGCGTTTCCGACACCGGCAACTACGCCGCCTCCGACGCCTCGGCCCTGCTCCAGGTCACCCGCAACATGGTCTATCTGGAGAACGGCGACATCGCCGAACTGAGTGCTGACCGGGTCCGCATCACCCGCCTCGACGGCACCCCGGTGGAGCGCCCGGTGCATGTCTCGCAACTGTCGGCCGCCGCAGTCGAGCTGGGCAATTACCGGCACTACATGCAGAAGGAAATCTTCGAGCAACCCGAAGCGCTGGCCAACACGCTGGAAATCGTTGGCGGCAGCAAAACCATCCAGCCTGGCATTTTCGGCGCCGAAGCCGGCAATTTGCTGGCCGATGTCGACCACATCCTGATCCTGGCCTGCGGCACCAGCAGCCACTCCGGCTACACCGCCCGCTACTGGCTGGAAGCCATCGCCGGCGTGCCGTGCACGGTCGAAATCGCCAGCGAATACCGCTACCGCACCTCGGTCGCCAACCCGCGCCAACTGGTGGTCGCCATTTCGCAGTCCGGCGAAACGGCCGACACCCTGGCTGCCCTGCGCCACGCCAAGTCGCTCGGCCAGAGCAAGACCCTGGCCATCTGCAACGTGCCGGAATCGGCCATCGTCCGCGAATGCGCCCTGCGCTTCATCACCCGCGCCGGCCCGGAAATCGGCGTCGCCTCGACCAAGGCCTTCACTACCCAGCTGGCCGCGCTGTTCCTGCTCACCCTGGTCATGGCCAAGGTCAGGAATCGCCTGAGCCAGGATCAGGAAAGCGCCTTCATCGACCAGTTGCGCCATCTGCCGGTCGCCGTCAACAAGGTGCTCGAACTCGAACCGGAAATCGAAATCTGGTCCAAGCGCTTCGCCGACAAGCAGCACGCGCTGTTCCTCGGCCGTGGCCGCCATTATCCGATCGCCCTCGAAGGCGCGCTGAAGCTCAAGGAAATTTCCTACATCCACGCCGAAGCCTACCCGGCCGGTGAACTGAAGCACGGCCCGCTGGCCCTGGTCGATGCCAACATGCCGGTCATCTCGGTGGCCCCGAACGACCAGTTGCTCGACAAGCTGAAGTCCAACCTGAAGGAAGTCCAGGCCCGCGGTGGCGAGCTGTACGTCTTCGCCGATGCGGATTCGGAAATCCCCGAATCGGAAGGCGTGCACATCCTGCGCCTGCCGGAACACTACGGCGAACTGTCCCCCATCCTGCACGTGATCCCGCTGCAACTGCTGTCGTATCACGCCGCCCTGGTCAAAGGCACCGACGTGGACAAGCCGCGCAACCTGGCCAAGTCGGTCACGGTGGAATAAGCCGCTGCTCGCGACCAACCAACCACTAATAACTGGCAGCTAACCATGGCCACTTACGCCATTGGCGACATCCAGGGCTGTTACGACTCGCTGGAAAGACTGCTGGCGGTGTGCGCCTTTGATCCGGCCCATGACAGCCTGTGGCTGGTCGGCGACCTGGTCAACCGCGGCCCCAAGTCGCTGGAGACGCTGCGCCTGATCAAGTCGCTCGGCCCTTCGGCGACGACGGTCCTCGGCAACCACGACCTCTACCTGCTGATGGTGGCCGAAGGCGGCGCCAAGTTCCGCGGCAAGGACGACACGCTGCAAGCCATTTTCGACGCCCCGGATTGCGCCGAATTGCTCGACTGGCTGCGCCACCAGCCGCTATGCCATACCGAAGGCCCCTATTGCCTGGTGCATGCCGGCCTGCTGCCGCAATGGACGGCCGCCCGTGCCCGAGAACTGTCCCGGGAAGTGGAAGTCGCCTTGCAGGGCCCCGATTTCCACGAGTTCGTCATGAACCTGTGGGGCAGCGAACCGGCCGCCTGGTCGGACGACCTGACCGGCTGGCCGCGCCTGCGCGTCATCGTCAATGCCATGACCCGCATGCGTTTCTGCACGCCGGACGGCGCCATGGAATTCAAGGCCAAAGGCAAGCTGAGCAACGCACCGGAAAACCACCTGCCGTGGTTCGACCTGCCGAACCGCCGCTATACCGACTCGGTACTGGTCACCGGCCACTGGTCGGCGCTCGGCCTGAAAGTTACACCAAGCTTTCTCGCACTCGATTCAGGCTGTCTGTGGGGCGGTCATTTGACGGCAGTTCGCCTGGAAGATCGCCGGGTGTTCCAGGTGGATTGCTCGCCATCGGAAGCCCAGCCCCCAAAGCGATAGCCTCGCGGGCCTGAGCCGCGACCTGCTTGCGGTCCTCGCCGTTCGCGCCGCGCAGGGGCATCGTCACCAGCCGGGCGATCAGGCGCTTGCGTCCCAGGATGGCCCGTGTGCATTGCCCCAGCGAAATATCCCCGTCGTAGCGGGGCGCCAGACTGCGCTGACCATCGAGTTCCCAGTAGGAAATAGCCACCGGCAGGACCGGATGACCCGCTGTCAGGGCCGGTTGCAGCAGCGCGGCGTGAAAATGCAGCAGGCTGCGGCCATCCGTCGTGGTGCCCTCGGGAAAGACGGCGACGTGGCGCCCCTTGTCGAGCAGGGAAGCAATTTCCTGATTGACGATCCGGGCGTGCCCCCGGCTGCCGCGGCGCAGGAATATCGTGTCGTTCTTCGCGGCCAGCCAGCCGATCAGCGGCCAGTGCCGGACCTCCTCCTTGGACACGAAGGCCGACGGCAAGGCGGCATTGATCACGTAGATATCGATCCACGAGATGTGATTGGCCACGATCAGGGCACCGGGAGCCGCGTGCGTCAGATCGGCCTCGACTTCAACTCCCAAAGCATCAAGCAGCGCGGCAGCCCAGCTCGCCTTCAGGCGTAGTCGGGCCGCTTCGCCGCAGAGCGGAAAAACCAGCAGCGTGACGATGACGCTGCTGCAGACCAGCAGGATCAGGCGAAAAATCCGGAAGGCGCGGAGCGCAAAATTTGTTTCGTTCAGTCTGCTTGTCCGAGATAGTGCTTGGCGTAGCGTCCGGCCACCTTGGCCATCGGCATCAGGATGGGCAGGTCGGCCGTATTGAAATCGGGATCCCAGGCCGGTTCGCCGCAAATCCAGGCCCCGGCGCGCAGGTAACCCTTGATCAGCGGCGGCACCTCGGCCGGACGATCCTGCTGCAGGGCGGCCAGGGGCAGCGGGCAGCGCGGGAAGACGCGGTACTCCT
Source organism: Azonexus sp. (assembly GCA_035298985.1). Lineage (GTDB taxonomy): Bacteria > Pseudomonadota > Gammaproteobacteria > Burkholderiales > Rhodocyclaceae > Azonexus. Next base: position 7,147 of record DATGXM010000061.1, read on the forward strand.
GCGGCCCGAGGTGATCGGCAGCCAGACGATTATACAAGCTGGCCGCGGCATGCCCGCCGTCGGCCATGCTGATCGACGCGCAGCCCATCAGGTAGTCGTAGCCGCGCTCGACCATGTACTGCGCGAGGCCGGACCACAGCAGCGTGATGGTGGCACCGGTGCGATAGTCCGGATGTACGCAGGAGCGGCCGATCTCGACCAGGCGCGAACGCAGGTGCTGCAGGCGGGTCAGGTCGAACTCATTCTCCGAGTAGTAACCGATCTGGCGGGCGTTGTCCGGCGACAGGATGCGGTAGGTGCCGACGATCTCGCCGTTCTGCGTGTCGCGGACGACGAGGTGTTCGCAATAGGGATCGTAGATGTCGTGATCGACACCCGGGGTGCGGCTGGGCAGGTTGGCGCCCATTTCGCCGGCGAAGACGCGATAGCGCAGACGCTGCGCGTCGAGGATGTCGCTCTGGCTGCGGGCGAAACCGACCGCCAGGCTTCTCTTTTCGGGGCGGGCGCGGGCGGCGCCCTTCTGGATATGTTCCATCTTGTTCTCCTGGTTGTCCTGGAGAACAAGTCTGGAACAGCGGTGTTACACGCGCGTTGCCCGCAGATGACGCTGCCGTGTCAGCAAAAGCCTTACCAGGGCAGAGAACCGAAGGCCTGGCGGTAGCGCTCGCCGATTTCCTCGCGGCTGGGCTGGTGATTCTGGCCGCCGCGATGGGCGATCTTGATCGAACCCATGACGGCTGCCAGGCGGCCGGTGGTCGGCCAGTCGAAGCCCTTGGCGATGCCGTAGAGCAGGCCGGAACGATAGGCGTCGCCGCAACCGGTCGGATCGACGATCTGCTC
>DATGXM010000062.1:0-4742 GCA_035298985.1 Azonexus sp.
GTCTTCGAGATCACCGAGCGCGATACGGTCAAGAACCTGTCGCTACTCGAACGTTTCCTGTCCGAACTGAAAGCGGACGGCTTCAAGCTGGCCATCGACGATTTCGGCTCCGGCTTCTCGTCCTTCCACTACCTGCGCCGCTTCCCCATCGACTACCTGAAGATCGAGGGCGATTTCATTTCCAACATGCTGAACAGCGAAAAAGATCACACCTTCGTGACCAGCATCCGTTCCCTGGCCCGCGAAATGGGCATCACGGTAGTTGCCGAGTATGTCGAATCGGCAGAAGTGCTGGGCGAATTGGAAAGGATGGAAGTGCATCTCGCCCAGGGCTACTACATCGGTCGGCCGGCGCGCGACCTGCTGCCGGTGGTCTGGCAGCCGCCGGCCTGAGCCCGTCGTGCTTGCCGAGGGCGGCAAGCACGACGTTCCGGTACCGTTTTGCGGCACCGGCCGGAAGCGGCTATTCTGGATAAAAGCGTAGGAATTTTCCGGCCATGCGGTTTTCGCGTTTCTTCCTGAACCGGCTGCAGGATCAAGCCCACACCGACGACACGGTGGTCGTGATCGATGTGCTGCGCTCGTTCACGACGGCGGCGGTGGCGCTGGCCAATGGCGCGCGGGCAGTCTATCCGGTCGAAGGCATTGCCGCGACGCTGGCCTGGCTGGCGCAGACGCCCGATGTCGTGTCGGTCGGCGCAGTCGGCGGCGGCGACCCGATAGACGGCTTCGATTTCGGCAATTCGCCCTGGCAACTGATGCCGGTCGACCTGACCGGGAAAAATGTGGTGATGACCACGGCCGCCGGCGTGCGCGGCCTGCAGCGCTTCCGCCAGGCGCGCCGGCTCTATGCCGCCAGCCTGGTCTGTGCCCGGGCGACGGCCAACGCCATCCGCGCCGCTGGCGCTGCCGAAGTGTGCTTCGTCATCACCGGCGAGTGGGTCGACCGCGACGGCGACGAGGACATCGCCTGCGCCGACTACATCGAAGCCCTATTGCGCGGCGAGCCGGTCAATCCGGATGTCTTCGCCCAGCGGGTCAGGGATTCCGACTTCGGGCGCCGTTTCACGGCCGGAACCTGGCCCAACCTGCTACGCGGCGACCTCGCCCTGGCCGCCCATGCCGACCTGTTCAATTTCGCCATGCCGGTCTGGCGCGACGGAGAGCGGCTGGTCATCCGCTGAGGTGCCGCCCCGGCCAGTATTCAGCGCCCGCGATAGACCGGCTTCCGTTTTTGCATGAAGGCATCGATACCCTCGCCGGCGTCCTCGCTCATCATGTTGCAGGCCATCACCTCGGCGGCGTAGGCGTAGGCTTCCTCAAGGCCCATTTCGAGCTGTCGGTAGAACATGCCCTTGCCGGTCTTCACGGCGACGGCGCTCTTGGCCAGGATGCTGCCGGCCAGGCGTTCGATTTCGGCGTCCAGCGCGTCGAGCGGCACGACGCGATTGATGAGGCCCTTGGCCTTGGCTTCCATGGCGTCGATGAAATCGCCGGTGAGCAGCATTTCCAGCGCCGCCTTGCGGCCCAGGTTGCGCGCCAGGCCGACGGCCGGGGTCGAGCAGAACAGGCCGACGTTGATGCCGGAGACGGCGAATTTGGCGACATCGGCGGCCACCGCCAGGTCGCACATCGACACCAGTTGGCAGCCGGCGGCGGTGGCGATGCCGTGGATGCGGGCGATGACCGGTTGCGGCATGCGGGTGATGCTCAGCATCAAGGCGCCGCACTGCTTGAACAGCGCCTGCATGGTGGCCTTGCTGTGGTTGGCGCGCATTTCCTTCAGGTCGTGCCCGGAGCAGAAGGCCTTGCCGGCGCCGGCGATAACCACCACGCGCACGCTCTCGCTGGCGGCGATGGCGTCGAGTTCGTTCTGCAGGGCACTCAGCAGGTCCTTCGACAGCGAGTTGAATGCGTTGGGGCGGTTCAGGGTCAGCGTGGTCAGGCCGTCGGCACGGTCGTTACGCAGGACGAGGGCGTCTTCCTGGCTCATGGTTGGTCTCCCGTTGGTTTTATTCGAAAGCGCTAATCTAGCGCAAGGCGGTCCGGACGGCCACCCGCCGGCGCGGTAAAATTGCGGCCATGAATTCCCCGCGCTACGTCCACCTCCGTCTCCATTCCGAATACTCCGTGACCGACGGCATCGTCCGCCTCGGCGACGCCATCAAGCGCGCCGCCGGCGACGGCATGCCGGCCATGGCGTTGACCGATCTGGCCAACCTGTTCGGGCTGGTCAAGTTCTACACCGGGGCGCGCGGCAAGGGGGTCAAGCCGATTGCCGGGGCGGATGTGTGGATCGCCAATCCGGACGCCCCGGAAGACGCCTATCGCCTGTTGCTGCTGGTGCGCAATCGCACCGGCTACCGGCAGTTGTGCGAGCTGCTGACCAAGGCCTATCTGGTCGAAGGCCGGCGCGACCGGGCGGAAATCCGTCGCGAATGGTTCGGCGAAGTCGGCTGCGACGGGCTGATTGCCTTGTCCGGCGCGCATCTCGGCGATGTCGGCGAGGCCCTGCTCAACGGCAATTTCGACCTCGCCGGCGACCGGGCGAAGGCCTGGGAGGCGATTTTCCCCGGCGCCTTCTATCTGGAAGTGCAGCGTTACGGCCAGCCTCAGCAGGAGGCCGTCGTCCAGCAGACGGCCGACCTGGCCGGGGAAACCGGCATCCCGCTGGTCGCCACGCACCCCATCCAGTTCATGAAGCCGGACGACTTCCAGGCGCACGAAGCGCGCGTCTGCATCGCCGAAGGCTACGTGCTGGGCGATACCCGCCGGCCGAAGATCTACACCGCCGAGCAGTATTTCAAGTCGCAGGACGAGATGGTGGAACTGTTCGCCGATCTGCCGGAGGCGCTGGAAAATACGCTGGAAATCGCCAAGCGCTGCAATATCGAGATGACGCTGGGCAAGAACTACTTGCCGCAGTTCCCGACCCCGGAGGGCATGACGCTCGACGATTTCCTGGTACAGGAAGCCAAGGCCGGCCTGGAAAAACGGCTGATCGAGCTCTACCCCGACCCTGAAGTGCGCGCCCAGCGCCGGCCCGAGTACGACGAACGCCTCGACTTCGAGTGCAAGACCATCCTGCAGATGGGCTTCCCCGGCTACTTCCTGATCGTGGCGGACTTCATCAACTGGGGTAAGCAGAACGGCGTGCCGGTCGGCCCCGGCCGGGGTTCGGGCGCCGGCTCGCTGGTCGCCTATAGCCTGCGCATTACCGACCTCGACCCGCTGGCCTACGCCCTGCTGTTCGAGCGCTTCCTGAACCCGGAACGGGTGTCGATGCCCGACTTCGATATCGACTTCTGCCAGGACAACCGCTGGCGCGTCATCGAGTACGTCCGCCAGCACTACGGCGCCGATGCGGTCAGCCAGATTGCCACCTTCGGTACCATGTCGTCGAAGGCGGTGATCCGCGACGTCGGCCGCGTGTTCGGACTGCCGTACTCGATGTGCGACCGCATTTCCAAGCTGATCCCCATCGTCCAGAACAAGCCGGTATCGCTGGCCGAGGCGCTGGAGCAGGAGCCGCAGCTCCAGCAGATGATGGAAGGCGACGGCGATGGCGAAACCATCCGCGAACTGTTCGACCTGGCCAGCCGCCTCGAAGACTTGACCCGCAACGTCGGCATGCACGCCGGCGGCGTGCTGATCGCCCCGGGCAAGATCACCGATTTCTGCCCGATGTACCAGGCGACTGGTGCCGACGCGTCGCCGGTGTCGCAGTTCGACAAGGACGACGTCGAGAAGGCAGGCCTGGTCAAGTTCGACTTCCTCGGCCTGCGCAACCTGACCATTATCGAGCTGGCTGTCGAGTACATCCGCCGCATGACCGGCGAGAAGCTCGACCTGATGTCGCTTGGCTTCGACGACCCCGGTGCCTACCAGATCCTGAAGGACGCGAATACGACGGCGATCTTCCAGGTCGAATCGGAAGGCATGAAGAAGCTGCTGAAAAAGCTGGCGCCCGACCGTTTCGAAGACATCATCGCTGTGCTCGCGCTTTACCGTCCCGGCCCGCTCGGCTCCGGGATGGTGGACGACTTCATCCTGCGCAAGAAGGGCCAGCAGAAGATCGACTATTTCCACCCCGACCTGACCGCCTGCCTGTCGCCGACCTACGGCGTCATCGTGTACCAGGAACAGGTCATGCAGATCTCGCAGATCATCGGCGGCTACACGCTCGGTGGCGCCGACATGCTGCGCCGGGCGATGGGCAAGAAGAAGCCCGAGGAAATGGCCAAGCACCGCGAGACCATCGCCGCCGGTGCCAAGGAACGCGGCTACGATCCGGCGCTCGCCGAGCAGCTGTTCGACCTGATGACCAAGTTCGCCGAGTACGGCTTCAACAAGTCGCACACCGCCGCCTACGCCGTCGTCACTTATCACACCGCCTGGCTCAAACGTTACCACTGCGCGGCCTTCATGGCGGCGACCATGTCCTCGGATATGGACAACACCGACTCGGTCAAGATCTTTTACGAGGACACCATCGCCAACAAGGTGAAGGTGCTTGGCCCCGATGTGAATGCCTCGAACTACCGCTTCGAACCGGTCGACCGCACGACCATCCGCTACGGCCTGGGGGCGGTCAAGGGCACCGGCGAGCAGGCGGTCAATGTCATCCTAAAGGCACGCGAGGAGGGCGGGCCGTTCAAGGATCTGTTCGACTTCTGCCAGCGCTGCGACAAGCGCATGGTCAATCGGCGGACCATCGAAGCGTTGATCAAGGCCGGCGCCTT
>DATGXM010000063.1:0-1809 GCA_035298985.1 Azonexus sp.
GTTCGCGGTCGCCGAAGACGCCCGGGCGGGTGTCGCGCGGCGCCGGGGCGGGGCGCGGATCTTCGCCGGCGATCTGCAGCGGCTTGCCTTCCTGGGCCATCATGGCCAGCGCGGCAGCGACTTCCTCGGGGCCGACGTTCTGCTCCTCGCAAAGCTGCGAGACGATGTTGGCGAAGAAATCGAGGCCTTCGGCGTTGAGCACTTCGACAACCTTGGCCTTGAAATCGGCGACGCGCTTATTGGTCACGTCGGCACGGCTGGGCAGGGTCAGCGGCGCGATCGGCTGGCGGGTGGCGCGTTCGATGGTGCGCAGCATGCGGATTTCGCGCGGTGCGACAAACAGGATGGCGTTGCCGTTGCGCCCGGCACGGCCGGTGCGGCCGATACGGTGCACATAGGCTTCAGTGTCGTACGGGATGTCGTAGTTGACCACGTGGCTGACGCGCGGCACGTCGATGCCGCGGGCGGCAACGTCGGTGGCGATGACGATGTCCAGGGCGCCGGACTTCAACTGCTCGATGACGCGTTCGCGCATCTGCTGGTTGAGGTCGCCGTTCAGCGCGGCAGCGGCATAGCCGCGGGCGTTCAGCTTGTCGGCCAGTTCGACGGTGGCGGTCTTGGTGCGCACGAAGATGATGGCAGCGTCGAAATCGTCCTCGACTTCCAGGATGCGGGTCAGCGCGTCCAGCTTGTGCATGCCGCTGACCTGCCAGTAGACCTGGCGGATGGCGGCGACGGTGGCGGTGGCCGACTTGATCTTGATTTCACGCGGCTCGACCAGGTATTTCTGGGCGACGCGGCGGATCTGTTCCGGCATGGTGGCCGAGAACAGCGCGGTCTGGTGCTGTTCCGGGGTGCGTTCGAGAATCCACTCGACGTCGTCGATAAAGCCCATGCGCAGCATTTCGTCGGCTTCGTCGAGAACCATGGTGCGCAGGTTGTCGAGATTGAGCGTCTTGCGCTCCAGGTGGTCCATGACGCGACCCGGCGTGCCGACGATGACGTGGGCGCCACGGGCGAGTTGCTTCAGCTGGATGGTGTAGCTCTGGCCGCCGTAGATCGGCAGCACGTGGAAGCCGGGCAGGTTCTTGGCGTAGCTTTGCAGCGCCTCGGCGACCTGGATGGCCAGTTCGCGCGTCGGCGTCAGGATCAGGGCCTGCGGCTTGGTCAGCTTGATATCGATCTGTTCCATCAGCGGCAGCGCGAAGGCAGCGGTCTTGCCGGTGCCGGTCTGCGCCATGCCGATCATGTCATGCCCGTCGAGCAGGATGGGGATGCACTGGGCCTGGATGGGGGAGGGGGTTTCGTAACCGATTTCGCTGAGCGTCTTGAGCAGTGACTCGCTCAAACCGAGCGCGGCAAAATTTTCGACGGATGTCGACATATTGTTGTTTCCTTTCCTCGTCGATGCGCGGCTTGTGGCGGCGGGCGACGGATTGGCCCGATGGTCGGGCGGCCTGGGTGACCCCGACGCAGCCGTTGCCGGGGAATGAATCAATGGGGTGAAACCTGCACAAGAACCTAGATACCGGTGGCTGCTCGGAATTACTGCGGGCGAAACATCAACGCATTGAATTGATTATTCTACACTTTTTCGGCGAGGACGGCCAGCTCTGCCGGCGAAAAGCCTGCTGCCAGGCGTGCCGACTCGTTCATCGGGGTGATCGGACGGGGCGCCTTGAACTGGCGCAGCAGGTCGCGGTAAGTGCCTTCCGGCTCCAGGTTCCGCTCGCCGCAGAGTTGGCGGAACCACTGGTCGCCGAGGCCGACATGGCCGATCTCGTCGCGCAGGATGATGTCGAGCACCCG
>DATGXM010000064.1:0-4976 GCA_035298985.1 Azonexus sp.
CCTCGACGCCTATCCGGCCAAGCTCGCCTCGCTCGGCCTCGACCTGGCGATCGCCCCGCTCGAAGTCAATCTGTTCAACGAGTCGAAAAGCAACCTGCGCCTGATCGAATACGGCATCTTCGGCTGGCCGGTGATCTGCACCGACATCTACCCCTACCGCAGCAACGACGCGCCGGTGTGCCGGGTGCCCAACGAAGCCCGGCGCTGGATCGCCGCCATCCGCGAACACCTGGCCGACCGCGACGCCCTGCGCCGTAGCGGCCACGAACTGCAACGCTGGGTACGGCAACACTACCTGCTCGAAGACCACCTGGACGACTGGCTCGCCGCCCTCACCCCGGCCTGAGCGACAAGGAAAGACAGCGATGAAAGTCAGCATCGTGACCCCCACCCTGAACCGGGAAGCGGCCCTGCCGCGTCTCTACCGGATTTTCTCGGCCCAGACCCACCGCGATTGCGAACTCCTTGTCCTCGACGACAGCCCGGCGCCGTCGCCCTTCTTGTCGACCCTCGCCGATCCCCGGGTGCGCTACGTGCACAGCCCGGAGCGCCTCACCGTCGGCGCCAAGCGCAATCGCCTCGTCGCCATGGCGACCGGCGAGGTCATCATGCATTTCGACGATGACGACTACTACGCCCCCGACTATGTGGCGACCATGCTGCGCCACCTGGGGAACGCCGACTTCATCAAGCTCAGCGGCTGGTATCTCTACAGCCAGACGCACGACACCTTCGCCTACTGGGATCTGACCACCGTCGCCGCCCATCACTTCCGGCTGGAATCGGACCGCCCGCTGGATTCCTTCCGCCCCGGCACCTTCCCACCGGCGGAGGCCCAGGCCTGGGGCGAGAAAGTCCTCATGGGCTGGGGTTTCTCCTACGTCTATCGCCGCTCGGCCTGGCAAAAAAGTCCCTTCGAGGATTTGCGCCACGGCGAGGATACCCGCTTCCTGCTCGGCCTCGCCCAGGCCGGCTGCCAAGTGCGCCAGGTGCCCGACCATGACGGGATCGCCCTCGTCATCCGTCACCGCTACGATCATTCCATCGTCTTTCCGCAGTACCTGCTGCCTCTCCACCTGCTGCCCCGGATATTCGGCGGCGAGGTTGCCCCTTTCCTGGCCGGAGTCTGAGCCATGCCCAGCTTGAGTCTCTGCATGATCGTCCGCAACGAAGCCGGGCTGCTCCCCGAGTTCATCGCCGCCGTGGCCGGCCTCTACGACCAGTGGGTGGCGGTGGACACCGGTTCCAGCGACGGAACGGTGGAGTTGCTGGAAAAAGCGGGGGCCGAAGTCCATCACCTGCCGTGGCAGGACGACTTTGCCCTGGCCCGCAATGAGAGCCTGCGCCATGCCCGGAGCGACTGGATTCTGGTTCTCGACGCCGACGAATTTCCCCAAAAAGGGTTTGCCGAGGAAGTGCGCGCCCTCATCGCCCAGGAAAAGATCGGTGCCGCCAACATCACCCGCCACGACGAACAGAAGAACGGCATCGTCCGCATCGGCACCCCGCTGCGCCTTTTCCGCAACGATCCGTCGATTCGCTACCGCTACCGCATCCACGAGGACGTCTCGGCCAGCGTCATCGCCTTGCTGGCGCGCACCGGCCGCGAATTCGCCCAGTTGGCGACGCCGGTGCGCCATGTTGGCTACCTGCCTGCCCAACTCCACTCGCGGGACAAGCAAGCACGCGACGAGCGCCTGCTGCAGCTGGCGCTGGCCGACGACCCGGAGGATCTCTACAGCCGCTACAAACTGCTGGAACAATACCGCTTCTGGGGGCGGGAACGGGATATGGGACCGGTGGCGGCAGAATGCCGGGCCCTGATCCAGCGCGGCATCCGCATCCACCCCGCCCATATCGCCGGCGACCTGGTGGACATGGTGCGCCTCGGATTATTTCCCGATGACGCCGCGGCCGGGATCGAATTCCTGCGCTCGGCGGCAGACTTTGCCGCCCACACCGGGCATTACCACGTAGCGCTGGGCAGCCTGTACGAGCAGTGCCGGCAACCGCAACTTGCCTTCCGGCATTTTGCCCGGGCTCTCCAGCTGCTCACCGGCGACCCGGCCCGACGCCTGGTGGAAACACGGGCCCTCACCGGTCTTACCCGTCTGTCCATGGCCATCGCCGACTGGGGAAGCGCCCGGGAATTCGCCCAGGCCGCGGCCCGTCTGGCTCCCGACGATCCGGAAGTGCGGATGGCCCTGGATTTTCTCGCCCGCCAACCGCGCTGAACGGCCCCGTCAGGCCGCTGCCGGTCAGTAGCCAATCAATGCGGCCGCACTCTCGCTTTGGCTTCAGGGAACAGTGGCGGCCGGTGATGAGGGCGGATACAGTCCGGATGCTGCACGGACGTACATTTCGTTGAACACGTACCCATAGTCCTCGGGTACGGCCGGGAAATCGCGGTCGTAATAGCGAAACGGAGCATCCCCGACCCCCTGGCCGGGCATGGCGCCATTGATGGCAGCGCCCCGGTAGCCGCGCCGTTCGAAAAAGCGGCGGATATCCCATGCCGAGGTACCGCTGCGCTCCAAGGCCCCGCGATTGATTTCGATGATCACCATGTCCGGCCCCTGGCGCTCGAACCAGGCAGCCGCCCCGTTGAGGACGCTCATTTCGGCGCCTTCGACATCGATCTTCAGCAGCCGGGGGCGCAGCGGAAGGTCCTCCCGGAACAGGTCGTCCAGCGAGGTGACCTGGACCGGCCCGACCGCAGGCCCCGACTCGGCAAACAACGAACTCTCGCCTTCGTTTTCCTCGTTCACGTGGAAATAGGCGGTGCCGCTGCGGTCGGCCACGGCCAGCGGCAACGGCAGGACATTGGCGAAGCCGTTGATCAGGACATTGTGCAGCAGCCGGCGATAGGTATCGGCCAAGGGTTCGAAAGCGAAGACACGCCCGCCGGCGCCCACGGCCAGACGGAACAGGGTCGTGAAATAACCGACATGGGCGCCGATATCCAGCGCGATGTCCCCCGGCTGCAAGGCACCCAGCGCCAGCATCGAGGTGTGGGGCTCGTAGAGCCGGCTCCCTTCGGCCAAGCGATAGAGGACATTTTGCGTATGGTCGCGACGGCTGACCACCAGGCGGGCAACCGCATTCTCGCTCGCGCCATGTATCCCCAGAACGCAGGTAGCTTCGGCCTCGCCGGGTTGGCCCAGCGTGCCGAAAAACGGCTGGCGAAGTACCGGCATGCCTGGCGCAGTCATCGCTGGCTTACGACAGCTCGCGCACGCCGGAAATGACGCGCGCCCCCACCTCGATCCAGTCCTGCGGATTCCGTTGTCGGAAAATGCGCATCGACGGATACCAGGGCGAATCCTCGCGCCCGTCCAGCCAGCGCCAGTCGGCGTCGCTGGCCAGCAGCAGCCAGACCGGCTTGCCCAGCGCGCCGGCGACATGGGCGACCGACGTATCGACGGTGACGACCAGGTCGAGGTTGTTGATCAAGGCGGCGGTATCGTCGAAATTGTTGGCTAGGTCCATCAGATCGACCAGCTGGCCGGCCTGCACCCTGGCCCGGCGCCATTCCTCGTCGCCCGCCTTCTGCAGCGAGACCCAGCGCACGCCGGACTCGGCGAGCAGCGACTCGACCACCGGCAGAGGCAGGTCGCAGCGATGCCGGTAGCGCAGCGACTTCCCGCCACTCCAGCACAACCCGACCTTCTTCTGGCGCCCGGCCGGGATGCGGAATCCCCACAGCGCCGCCTGCATGGCATCGACCTTGAGATAAGGCGCCGCCATCCCCCACTCGCCGACCGGCAGCTGCAGTGCCAGCGGCAGGCTGGCTATCGGGCAGATCCAATCGAAGCGGGCATCAGCGGCGACTTCCTCGACCACCTCGCAGACGCTGTCGAGGGAACGGCCGACCAGCTTGTGCAGCGCCGGCCGGGCGATCAGGCATATCCGGCCGAACCGGCCGGCCAGCGCGGGAATCAGGCGCAGGAACTGCAGGTTGTCGCCGAAGCCCTGCTCAGCCGTGATCAGCAAGGCATCGCTGGCAGCCGGGGATTCGCCCGTCCACTGCGGCAAGGCTTTCTCCAGAGGATGATGGCGCACGGCAGGATCGGCCCGGCGCGCCTCGTAGTAGGTCCAGCCTTCGTCGGTGCGCCCTTGCTTAAGCAGGAAACAGGCAAAGGAGAAGCCCAGTTCGTGCGGGCATTCATTGCCGACGGCGGCCAGGGCGGCACGGAATACGGCTTCCGCCTCGTCGTTACGGCCGAGACGGGCCAGCGCATTGGCCCGGTTGACCATCAGGGGGATGCTTTCGGGCATTTTGCTCAGCCCATCTTCGAACCAGGCCAGGGCTTCGTCGTGGCGGCCGAGTTCTCGGCAGGCGATGCCGCGCTGGTTGGATACCTCGGCGTCCTCCAGACCGAACTGGCGGGCCATATCGAGGGCCTGCAGCGCGTCGGCGAACCAGCCCTGGCTGATGAACAGCTTGGCCAGGCCGACATAGGTTTCGGCATCCTGGTGATCTTCCTGGATCAGGGCTTCGTACCCGGCGATAGCATCCTTGATGCGCCCGGCCGCCCCCAGCGCTTCCGCCAAGTTGGCCCGGACCGTGCGCTGGCCGGGCGCCAGTTCGCCGGCCCGCGTGAACGCGGTGACCGCTGCTGCGGCATCGCCCAGTTCGAGGGCGACGACGCCCAGGTTGTTGTACAGCTCGAAGCCGCCCACGCCGGCCTCGGCCACCGCCTGGTAGTTGGCATAGGCCGCCGGCAGGTCGCCCACGGCATGCTGCACGGTCGCCAGATGGGCGCGTGCCTCGTGATCGTCCGGGGCGACCGCCAGCACCGACTGCAGCACGGCCAGCGCCCGGGCGCCATCGCCGGCAGCCAGTGCCGCATCCTTTTCAGCGATCCAGGCAGCCAGGGGACTCTCCATCGGCTCCACGGCAGCGTCCTGCCCACGCTCGATCAGGCGCCCCGCCGGCTTGACGACCTGCAACACGGTCGTCAATTGGGAGAAGA
>DATGXM010000065.1:0-6632 GCA_035298985.1 Azonexus sp.
GAGCCGCGTGCCTTCGGCGAGGCGCTCGGGCATTTCCTGAGCCGGCCGACCGCCTGGCGGCACCTCGCCAACGAGGCGCCGATCTACGCGCGGGAGTGGAGCGATGTGGCGATGGCCGAACGCCTGGCTGCCCTGTATCGCAATCTGCGGGCGCCCCAGTTCGTTCCGGAAAACCCGCTCGGCGCGGCGGTCTGAGGAAGGCCCCGTGCCGTCATTCCCGCCTCTGTGAGAATGACACACAGGGCAGTCAGCGCTTCCTTGAGGATCCGTATTTTCGGGTTGAATTCTTACTGTGCACCGCAGTAGTCGAGGGGTCATGTCCTAGTTCGGCTAGGAGCGGCCAGTGGTTAAGTCGCCTGAAAGCAGCCATATAATGCCAATGGCACTTTAATAAATTGCAGGGTTTTGCGGAATATTTAGTAGTGGACGCAATCTGATACAACCCGTAAATTTACTTTTAAAACAATTGATTGAAACAATTTGTGCCGCTAGGTTACCTATCGTGAATCCGGGCGGCCCTGGAAAATTGCCGTCCACTTTACGTTGGCCATATGAATCGTCGAACTCTGAGTTGGCTGTTGCCATGCCTATTCTTTGCCGTTGGTCTATGGGCGGCACTGCTGTCCATAGAGAAACGACATTGGTTATTGAAGCTGCCGCCACAGCTAGGAGTGGAGAAGGTTCTTTACGCCAAGACCAAATCTCTAGGTTTTGGTCCGGGAGCAAATGAGACCGGGGTAGTCTTGTACGAGCTTCCTGCGCATGTGTCTGACAAGAACCCAAGCGTCCTTGCTCCTCAACTACGCTGGGAGAAAACACCTTTGCAAGGGCATCGCGAATGGTTTGAGGGGGAAGGTGCCTCGCGTACCAAAGCAGGGCCATTGCTCTACAACTTCTTAAATCATTATGGTTTCGAGATTGTCGTCGAGCCTGAAGTGGTGGGCGAAATCGACCGCGCTGTCTCAACACCAGGTAGTTGGTACGCTTACACCAGAGATGGGGTCATCTTGCTTATGCCATTAATCAATCGGCTGGCATACATATATGCAGGCTAACATCGCTCAACCTCTCTCCCTTCGGTCGCTGGGCGCTTCGCTGGCAAGTCTGCTCGCGCCGGTTCGCTTTTCATTTCTGAACGTCCGCTTCCCCAAACAACCAACTTCCGCATAGGGGCGAACTGAGACAACCGTTGCCCGTGATGCAACCGTCAACTTGATGCGATGCAATACGCGTTTGCCGCATCAACTATCAAATACGGATACCCCCTAAAACTCTGCGTGCAGTCTGAGTGACAGCACGTTGGCCGGGCCGCGGTCGGCGTTGTAGGCGGGGTTCTCGATGTGCTGGAAGTCGGCGGTCAGCCATAGGGTGCGCATGGCTTTCCAGCTGTAGTAGGTCTCGAAGATGTGCTCCGGGCTGTAGCCCAGCTTGCCGTCGCCGATGAAGAAGGAAATGCCGCCCTTGGCCAGGTAGTCGCGGCGCTCGCTGGAAATGGTGTTGCGCATCCAGGCGATGCCGAAGGTGTCGTCGGGGCGGTTCCAGCGGCCGCCCTTGAGCGACAGGCCGGTGGAGAAGGAGCCGTCGGCCTCGGTGAAGGCGTAGGTTTCGGTGCGGCCGTCGGCGTGCATGGCGCGCAGGAACCAGCCGAGGTCGTCGGCGATTTCCTGTTCCAGGTTGAGGCCGAAGCCGTACTTGATCCGTTCGCCGTTGCGGACGTTGTTGATGGCCTGTGGATCGACGCCCGGATTGGCGTCCAGCCAGGCGCTGGCATCGTTGTAGGCGGCCGTCTTGGCGCGGTTGCGGAAGGCGAGCAGGCGGACCTTGCCGGGGCGCTCGGCGATCTGGTGGGCGTGCTCGATTTCGAGCTGGTCGCCGTAATGGCGCAGGATGCGGAAATCGACTTCCTGGCCGTTCGGCGTCTTCGGGCCGGTCATCCGGCCGAAGCGCAGGACCCAGTCGCCCTGGTACCACTCGGCGGCGAAGCCCCAGCCGAAACCGCGGGCGTCGGCGGCGTAGTCGAAGGCGGTCAGCGCCATGTTGCTCCAGTTCAGGAACTGGGTGCGCGGGTCCTTGGCGTAGGCGTTGTCGTCGAAGATGTCGAGGGTCGAGAAATTGCCGACGGTCAGCACGAAGCGATCCTTGGCGACGCGGCCGGCCATCTGGTTGAAGTCGGATTCCTGGTATTCGGTTGCATCGCCCAGGCCCCAGGTCTGGCGCAGGAACAGGCGCTGCCGATAGGCCCGGATGCTGGTGCCGGAAACGCGGGTCGCCTCGCCGTTGGTGAAGCCGCCCAGACCGGTCAGCCCGGACATCGGGTCGCCCTGGCCGGCCTCGACGTTCAGGTACACCTCGCCGCCCTGCCACAGCCGGGCGCCGAGAAAGGCGGTGGACGTGAAGGTGTAGCTGCTTTCGCCGCCGGACAACAGGCTGTTGGTGCCGCTGTAGGCGGCATGAAAGCGCTTCGACTTCTGCGAAACGTAGGTGGCTTGGCCCTTGAGCTGCCAGTCTTCCTGCACTTCTTCGGCGGCATGAACGGTCGTGGCGGCCGTCAGGGCGAGGAGGAGGGCGGGGCGCAGGAACATGGGACGGACGGGCGGCGGAAAACGGCGAATTATAGGCGTCCGGCGTGACAGCCGGGTGACAAAAGCGCCGGTCTGCCTCTAGCTCGGCCTCTAGGTCGGCCGGCTGGCGCCGGAGAAGACCCCGCAGCCGATCGAGTGGGCCTTTGCCGCCATCCGCCGGCAACATCCGCTCGCCACCCTGGTCTGGGTCGGTGACGGGCCGGCGGCCAAGCAACTGGCCCGGCGATCACCCGGATCATTACTTCGCCGGCATGCGCGCCGGCGCTGGTCTCAACGCATGCGCCGACCTCTTCCTGTTCCCCAGCCTGACCGAGACCTACGGCAATGTGGCGGCCGAGGCGATGGCCAGCGGCCTGCCCGTGCTCGCCTATCGCAGCGCGGCGGCCGAGCGTTTCGAGGAAACGATTTCGCCGCTCCCCTACGGGAACATGCTTTCCAGGCGTTGCTGCAAGGCGCTCGGGGTGAAGGGCTTGACGATATAGCCGGCGGCGCCGCTCTGCATGGCGTCGAGCACGTTGTCACGCTGTCCTTCGGCGGTGATCATCAGGAAGGGGATGGGCGCCAGGTCGGGATCGGCCTTGACTGCCTGCAGCAGGGAGATGCCGTCCATTTCCGGCATGTACCAGTCGGAAATGATCAGCCCGATCTTCTTGTATTCCTTCAGCTTGGCCAGCGCCAGCAGACCGTTGCCGGCCTGGTGGATTTCGGTGAACCCGGCGCGTTTGAGGACTTCGACCACGACGCTGCGCATGGAAGCGTAATCATCGACGACGAGTGCTGCGGGTTTGGCCATGTCGGAATTTGTCGGAAAAATGGGCTACCGGCATTGTCGCGGTCTGGCCGCGGATGTCAATCGCTTTAGGCGCTGGAGGGCCGCTGGTGGCGGATTTCCACCAGGTCCCGGCCGTTGTCGTGCGCGGTCAGGATGCGGCGCACGCGGTCCTGCCACAGTTCGCCGAACAGCGTGGTGGCTTCCCGGCTGGCCGTGCCGTGCAGTATCTGCGGCAGCAGCTCGCCCAGGCGCGGATCGCCGGCAACGGCCTGCAGCCGCACGCTGCTGTCCACGCTGGCGCCGGTGTCGCGGCGGGTCAGGCGGATGCCGGCCACGCCGGCGACGCCGAAGGCAAGCAGGTTGCGCCGCCCGTAGCGGCCGCCCAGTCCCTTGAAACCGCCGGCACCGGCAGCGCCGGTGAGCAGGGTGGCGATGCTGGCGATGACGCCGGCGACGCCGTCGTCTACCGTCTCGGGCAGCGCCACGCCGATCTCGCCACGTACCGGCGTCGCGTCGCTGTACAGGGCACGCAGGCCGTGCACGGTGGCCAGCCAGGCGCCGGCGACGGTCGGGCAGGCGTGGCCGGCCAGTTTCACCGCATCGGCGAAGTGGTAGTCGAGCAGTCCGCCCTGCGCGGCGCCGAGCAGTTCGGCCAGCGGGTCGTAGAGGGTGATGGCGGGGACTTGCGAGAAGTATTCGGGCAGTTGCATGACGATCTCCTTTGCCCGGCATTCTGACGCAGCGGCTATCGCCACGCCTTGATCTCCATCGCTTTCGCCAATCGATGCAGCCGGGCGGCGGGAGTGTCAGAATGTCACGTCTGTCCCTTTCACTAAAACCATAGAGGAATGCCCCCGATGAAATATCTGCATACGATGGTGCGCGTGCGCGACCTGGAAGCATCGCTGCGGTTCTACGAAGCGCTCGGCCTGCGCGAAGTGCGGCGCACCGAGCACCAGCAGGGCCGCTTCACACTGGTCTTCCTGGCGGCGCCGGGCGATGAAAGCGCACAACTGGAACTGACCTACAACTGGGACCCGGAAGACTACGGCAGTGCGCGCAACTTCGGACACGTCGCCTACGCGGTCGACGACATCTACGCCATGTGCGAACGCCTGCAGCAGGCCGGCATCGTCATCAACCGCCCGCCGCGCGACGGGCGCATGGCCTTCGTGCGTTCCCCCGATCTGATTTCCATCGAGCTGCTGCAGCGTGGCGAAGCCCTGGCGCCGTGCGAGCCGTGGGTGTCGATGCCCAAT
The DNA here is from genome assembly GCA_035298985.1 of Azonexus sp. Taxonomy (GTDB): domain Bacteria; phylum Pseudomonadota; class Gammaproteobacteria; order Burkholderiales; family Rhodocyclaceae; genus Azonexus. The sequence goes on from DATGXM010000065.1 coordinate 4,614, forward strand.
ATCGGCAGCTGGTAAAACCGGCCGGTGACGGGGCGGCAGTCCCGTCATCTACAGACAGTGTTATGGCCCGTCAGCCGGTACTGCCGCGGGTGTCAGGTGAAAATCCAGCTGCTTCGCGTTGCCAGCAGGAGCTGGAGCGCGGTACCGGTGGAGATGGCGACTGCATAAGGCAGCTGCCCGGTTGTCGGCACGTCGCTAAGCGAGACGCTGTCCGAACGCTCAGAGGCAAGGACTTGGCCGATCTGGCGGAGATTGCTCAGAACGCGGCCCTGCGAATCGGAGCGCAGGGCCGCGGCCAGCGCCAGTACGCCACCGGCGACGAACGTCAGCAAGGCCGCACCGAGCACCGGTAACGGTCCGAGGAAGCTGCCGACGGCCGCCATCAGTTTGGCGTCGCCTGCCCCTATGGTACGCAAGGCATAGAGCGGCAGCATGATGATCAGGCCGGTGAACGCGCCGAGCAGCGATCCCGCCGATGAGGGTTCGGCAGGTGCGCCCCTCAGGCTGCATGCGATGCCGGCAGTCAGTCCAGCCAGGATGAGCCAATTGGGAATACGCCGTTTTGCTACATCGAAGGCTATCGCCGTGACGAGCAAGCTACCAAGCAAAGTCAGGAAGGTCCAAGGCAGGGGCATCAACAGCCTCGCATTCCGGCAAGCTGAAATTTGGGACGCGCTGCGGGCGGGGCTGTGGCTCACAGCGCATTTATCACTTAGGGCTGATAGCAATCTTGTTCGAGATAAAGTGGTCGAAGTTGCTATCCACCGTGATCACCAAGGCGGTGATTACGACGGCCATCAGCGAGGCGACCAAGCCGTACTCGATGGCGGTTATTCCCTCCTCGTCCTGCAGGAAGCGCTTCAGTTGATTCAGGCTAATCATGATGTGTCTCTTGACCCGATTAAATAACTGCAGACTGTGTTACAGCAGGCTAGGCCGCCGGCCCGTCTGATATCCCTTCACGTCGTCGATGGTCGGGACGACGGTTGTCCCGCGGTCATGCAGGATCCTGGTGAGCCCCCGTATCCCCGTTATGCAAAGCGGCCGGTAACAACGAGATTCCACCGTACCCACAGAGCAGTGTAGAGATTTCCTTGTTAATGCAAATCGGAAGAGATGACGATCGCTGTCGGAGATTGGCGCGGGGTCGGTAAGGATTGGATGACAGTGGCTAGTAGTCGTTTATTGGCGGCTAGCGATATTTGTGGGCGCCAAGTCGCCCAGGCTGAAGACTAGTAAGCGGCGACCAGCTTGCCTTGCCGGCGCAATTCCAGGCGCAGGGCGCGCCAGTCCGGGCACAGTTGTTCGACCACCGCCCAGAAGCGCGGGCTGTGATTCATTTCCTTCAGGTGGGCCAGCTCGTGGCAGACCACGTAGTCGACCACCGATAGCGGCATGAAGACCAGCCGCCAGTTGAGGGAAATGCCGCCGTGGTGGCTGCAACTGCCCCAGCGCGTACGGGCCGAGGACAGGCGCAGCGGCGGCACGGCGACGCCGAGGCGCGGGGCATGCAGCGCCAGGCGTTCGGCGAAGACCGTGCGCGCCTTGTCGCGCAGGGCCTTTTCGAGTAGTTGCGCGGCGCTGGTCGTGGCGCTCGGGTGGAGGTAGATCGTCTGCGGGCCGAATTGCCAGCCGCTGCGGCCGAGCGGGGTGATGGCGATGACCCGTTGTTCGCCGAGCAGCGGGATGACCGTGCCGTCGCCGATTTCCAGCTTTTGCGGGGCGGGGCGCTCATGCCAGGCGGCCAGCTTGTCGAGCACCCACTGGCCGTGCTGGCGGATCAGGGCTTCGATGTCGCCGAGCCGGGCGCGGGTCGGGGCGCCGACCCGCAGGCCGCGATGGTCGATGGCCAGGCCTATGGTCCGCCGCTGGCTGCGGCGCAGCTGATAGGCGACCGTCCGGTCGCCCAGTACGATGCTGCGGACGGCTTCAGGCGCGGCGGGCGGCATCCGGGTAGCGGTGCGGCGAGAGGCGGCGCATTTCGTTCTCGATCCACTCCTCGGCCTTCTTGTTGACCTC
>DATGXM010000066.1:0-2741 GCA_035298985.1 Azonexus sp.
CATCAGTTTGCGGTTGAAGATCACGGGGCATTCGGCGATCCCTTCGGCTGGCGTCCATGTCGGGTCGACGTCGGGTTGCTGTCGTATTGGGATACGGACATTTGTCCGCCCCGATGTAGTACGCCTGTAGTAGCCAACTGAAAAACGGGGATCCTCTCGGGTGTCATCACCCCGGCGGCGACATGCCGCCAAGTCCACGAGAGGATCCCCATGATCAGCCTGAACGAAACGCGCGGCGCGCAATGCGATGACCGCCTGTGTCTGAAAACGCAAGAACAGACGCTGATGCGGCAAGCCATGGAGGGCGCCGGATTGACGCGCTGGGAGGCGGCTGTGCTGCCCCGCGTGGTCGAGGACATCTACTTCCAGGGCGGTACGAATCGGCCGTGGAAGGACGGCCAGGTGCGCTACCAGTGCGTGGACATCAAGGCCGGCCCCGGCCGGAAGTTGAGCGAGTGCCCGTTGGTGCCGACCGCTCTGTCGGTCATCGATGTCGAGAAGGACCGGGAGGTGCTGCGCGAGCATGGCGCCGTGGCATTGCGGCAGTCGAAACTGATGCGGATTGCCGAGGAGGCGCGCGAGCAGGGCGGCGTCCTGACCCAGGAGGATCTCGGGGTGCTGCTGTGTTGCGATGAGCGCACGATCCGCCGTGACATCAAAGTTTTGCGCGCCAAGGGCATCCATGTGCCGACGCGCGGTTATGTGCAGGACATCGGGCCGACGCTGAGTCACAAGGGCTTGGCGATCCGGCATTGGTTGGAGGGCAAGGAACCGGTCGCGGTTGCTCGGGCCATCAACCACAGCCTGGCTGCCGTCGAACGCTATCTGGAGGATTTCAAGCGGGTTTCGCTGCTGGTCATGAAGGGCCTGGATGAGATTGCCATCGCCCGCGCCGCCAACCTGTCGCCGGCATTGGTGAAGACCTACCAGGCGATGTACCAAGAGGCCAAGGATCGACCGGCCTACGCCTATCGATTCACGGAGCTGGCCCAGTTCTTCGCTGGCGAACCCGCCGACAGCGCGTCGGGCGGGAAAAAGGGGGCGATGTGAACGACCCGCTGTTCGTCAACCGCCGCCTGCCCAACGAGCAGGCGTCCAAGGAATATCTGGTCAATACCTACGGCGCGGCGGCCCAGAAGACCTTCACCGGCGCCCTGGAGGCGTTCTTCGCCAACGAATTCCCCCAACTCGCTGGCGACCGCGCCCGACGCTCCGTTGTGCAGGGCATCGTCGACATGGTTCACCAATTCTTCCCAGCCACCTCCAACCTGCGGCAAGGCCAGACCACCTGGATCAGCGTCGCCAAGAACGAGGTGTCCTCCTACGGCAAGAGCATCACCGAGACCCGCATGGTCCCGGTCATCGTCTCACTGCTGGCTGACGACGAAGCACAGCAACGCCGCGACGGCAAACGCCTGCGAGACATCAAACGTGAGGCCATCGCCCGCGTCTGCCAGGAAATCGACACCCAGGGCGGCTGCGTCACCGCATCCGAACTGGCCATCATGTTCAAGACGACACCGACCACAGTCGGGAAATACATTGCCCAATGGGAAGCGGAGCATGGCCAGCTGCTGCCCCGTCGCGGCACCATCCACGACATGGGACCAACCCTGACCCACAAGAAGGAGATCTGCCGCCTGCTCTTCATTGAGGGCAAGACCGTATCCCAGGTCGTCAACCTGACCAAGCACAGCACCAGAGCCATCGACCGCTACATCACCAACTTCCGCCAAGTCTTCACCTGCAAGACCAAGGGACTCACCGTCCAGGAGACCGCCCACGCCACCAAACTCAGCCGACGCCTCGTCGAGGAGTACCACCGACTCTTCGACGAGTACGCCGTCACCAGCGCCAAATTCGACGCCTTGTTGAAGGGTCAGTCGAAGACCTGAGAATCCACACGCCCGAGATAGGAAAACCGTCCGGTTGGCGGACAGGTGTCCTCATTTTGGCGTTCATAAGTTCAGGTCGATGTTGATCAGGTTATTTGGTTGAACGACCACTGGCAGAGACCGAAGCGCTGGTCCACGCAGCGTTCCACCCTTAACGTGGGTCGGGGCATGCTGTGATCACCTTTTCAACGGCACTGCTGCGGCATCGAAGGCAGCACTATGCGCGAGCATGATGAGAATGCGATTCATGAGGAGTTGCATGTAGCACACCTGGATCAGACGCGCAAGCAATTTGTATGATTTGCGTCAAATTTCTGAAAAAGTCAGTTATGATTTTTTAATTCGATTGCAACGAATGGCCTGGGAGACCGTCATGACCAGGGGCGACCCTATCGTGCAGACACGCATTTTCATAGGTATTTACAACGATTTGCTAATAGCGACCCTGCACATGTGGCTAATCTGCATAAATTGCAGCACCTGTAAAGCATTGCTTACACGTGACGCGTCATTCTTTGTTTTGTCATGACGAATCCGCGACCGAGTGACACATGTGAATGGTGGCCATGACGTGGCGTGATCGTCACGTCGACAGGCCCAAACGGCGGCCATGACTTCATACCGGTGTGGTCACGAACCTGCTGGGCGTCACGCAGGGGGAAAGCCAACGAAAACACTAGCCGATAACCTAGACGGGCGTTCTGAACGCATGGATCCCGTAACTGCGGCAGGCTGACTTGTATCTGCATTTCCTGGAGCCGCTCTGCCACGTGCCATACATGTGGCCCGTTGCCAGTTCACGGCAAAAAACCGTCCTTTTTCGAATGCGCGAATTCCGCCACAGGC
>DATGXM010000067.1:0-23218 GCA_035298985.1 Azonexus sp.
AGGGCGAGTTCGAAATCTGCGTTGTCGATGACGCGCAGCGGCCGGCGGTCGAACAACTGGTCCGGATCGGCGCCGACCTGGCGCATCAAGGCTAGCGTGTCGCGATAGGCACCGAGCAGGATGTGCTGGCCGTTGTCGAGAACACGGCCGTCGACGCTGGCGCTGCGCGCCCGGCCGCCGAGCACGCGGCCGGCTTCGAACAGGGTGGTGGAAATGCCGCGCGCCGTCAGTTCGACGGCCGCCGCAATGCCGGCCCAGCCGCCGCCGATGACGGCTACGCGCACGGACTCAGCCCTTGATCCAGGTCTTGGTCGCCAGCCACAGCTTGCGCATCGGCGGCAGCGAAATGCGCTGGTGCAGGACCTGGAAATTCTCGTCCTTGATTTCGGCGAGCAGGGTGCGGTAAATCGCCGCCATGATCAGGCCGGGGCGCTGGTTCTTGCGGTCGCTGGCAGGCAGTTGCGCGAAGGCCTGTTCGTAGTACTTCTCGGCCCGCTCGTACTGGAACTGCATCAGCGCCGTGAAATTGTCCGAATACTTGCCGTTCAGGATGTCGGCCGCCGGCACATTGAACTGCTTCAATTCATCCATCGGGATGTAGATGCGGCCGCGCCGGGCATCCTCGCCGATGTCGCGGATGATGTTGGTGAGCTGGAAGGCCATACCCAGGTCGTGGGCGTATTTCTGCGTCTGGCGGTCCTGGTAGCCGAAGATTTCGGCAGCAAGCAGGCCGACGACGCTGGCCACCCGGTAGCAGTAGAGCGACAGGCCCTTGAAGTCGAGGTAGCGCGACTGCTGGAGGTCCATTTCCATGCCGTCGACGATTTCCAGTAACTGCTCGCTGGGCAAATTGATGCCGGGAGCGACCTTCTTCAGCGCCAGGCCGACCGGGTGCTGCGGGTTGCCTTCGGCGATGCGCTGCACCTCCTGCCGCCACCAGGCCAGCTTGGTCGAGGCCAGCGAGATGTCGTGGCATTCGTCGACCACGTCATCGACTTCGCGGCAGAAGGCGTAGAGGGCCATGATGGCCTGACGGCGTTCCGGCGGCAGGAACAGGAAGCTGTAATAGAAGGAGGAGCCGCTCGCCGCGCACTTCTCCTGGCAGTATTGGTCTGGATTCATGGGGCTACATTCTAAGGGATCGGCCGCCTAGAACGAGCCAGTCCCACAAACCGAGCTTGGGGCGGCGGCGGAAGACGTCACCACGCACTTGGCGGATGCGTTCCAGGATGCGCAAACCGCCCTGGACGGTCAGGCGGATTTCCCAGCCCATGCGGCCGGGCAAGGCGTGAACTAACGGAGCGCCGCGCTGCATCAGGGCGGTGGCGCGGTCGATCTCGAAATCCATCAGCGCCGCCCAGGCGTCCGAACTGCGGCCAGCCGCGATATCGTCTTCGCTCACCCGGAAATGCGGGAAATCGGTTTGCGGGATGTAGACACGGTCCTTCTGCCAGTCGATGGCGACGTCCTGCCAGAAGTTGATCAGTTGCAAGGCGGTGCAGATGCAGTCCGACTGCATCAAATGCTCATCCTCGGTCCGCCCGAACAGGTGCAGGACCAGCCGACCGACCGGGTTGGCCGAGCGCCGGCAATAGTCGAGCAGTTCCGGGTAGTCGGCATAGCGCTTCTTGACCACGTCCTGGGCGAAGGCATCGAGCAGGTCGCGGAAAAGCTGGATGGGCAGGGCATGCGTGGCAATCACCTCGGCCAGGGCGACGAACAGCGGCGTTTGCGGCGGGGTGCCGGCCGCGATGCGGTCCAGCTCGGCCTGATAGGCGGCCAGCCCGGCCAGGCGCTCTTCCGGCGTCGCATCGCCCTCGTCGGCGATATCGTCGGCGCTGCGTGCGAAGCGGTAGATGACCTCGATCGGCTTGCGCAGCCTGGCGGGGACGAGCAGGGAGGCGACCGGGAAATTTTCGTAGTGATCGACGGGCATGGGCGTCCGCTTCAGTCGGTGCTAGAATGCGGGCCGCTTGCCCAGGTGGCGAAATTGGTAGACGCACCAGATTTAGGTTCTGGCGCCGAAAGGTGTGGGGGTTCGAGTCCCTTCCTGGGCACCAAGTAGTTGTTTAACACAGTCTTATGTAGTCCATTAAACCCGCCTAAGTGCGGGTTTTTTATTGGGTTTGTGGATTGTGAGGTGTAATATCGTCCAACAACATCCGGGTTGTTTTGGGGGTAAGTGTGGGGGTAGGTGATGATTACCCTGCTGGTGTTACCCCCAGAAAGCTCTGGTGCCCCCTGTTGATTGGATGGAGTTACCCCCAATGGCGCTGAATGATACTGCGATACGTGCAGCCAAACCAACGGAAAAGCCGTACAAGCTGGCTGACGAAAAAGGCCTGTTCTTGCTGGTAAATCCGAACGGATCGAAATGGTGGCGCCTCAAGTTTCGGGTTGGCGGTAAAGAAAAGCTGCTGTCGTTTGGTACCTATCCAGAAGTTGGGCTAAAGGACGCAAGAGGCAAACGAGATGAAGCCCGTAAGCTGTTGGCAGATGGTGGTGACCCAAGCGAGCAGCGCAAAGCCCAGAAGGCCGCGAAAACAGAGCGAGCAGCCAATAGCTTCGAAGTGATTTGCCGCGAATGGCTGGAGCAGCGAAAAGATACTGTCGAACCAGCCCAGACTGCGAAGACGTTGTCCAGGATGGAAAACGATGTTTTCCCTTGGATCGGCGGCAAGGCGATCTCCGAAATAACCGCTCCCGAGGTGTTGAGCGTAATGCGCCGAATGGACGAGCGCGGAGCACGCTACACAGCCCACAGGGTACGCAGCGAGATCAGCCGGGTATTCCGCTACGCTATTGCTACAGGCCGCGCTGAGCGAGATCCTTGTCCAGACCTTCGTGGGGCAATTCCTCCCGCCAAAGAAACACACTTTGCTGCGATTACAGCCCCCAAGGAAGTAGGTGAGCTTCTGAGGGCATTTGACGGCTTCAGCGGCACGTTCGTGGTCAAGTCGGCGCTACTCCTTGCTCCGCTGCTATTTACCCGTCCTGGCGAGCTACGTAAAGCAGAGTGGGCAAGTTTCGATCTTGATAAATCTGACTGGCGCTATTTCATCAACAAGACGAAGACCGAGCATCTGGTGCCACTGGCAAGGCAGGCGGTTGCCATTCTGCGTGAACTGCATGCTTTGACTGGTAACGGGCGCTACGTATTCCCTGGCGCTCGTAGTAAGGATCGGCCAATGAGTGAGGCGGCGGTGAATGCCGCCTTGCGCCGGCTTGGGTTTGATACCAAAACCGAAATATCAGGGCATGGTTTCAGGGCGATGGCTAGAACGATTCTGCACGAGGAACTGCACGTCAAGCCTGAGGTGATCGAGCACCAACTAGCCCACCAGGTGCCGGATAGTCTCGGGACCGCCTATAACCGCACCAAGTTTCTCAAGGAGCGCAAGGCAATGATGCAGCTATGGGCAGACTATCTGGATAAGCTGAAGGCCGGCGCCGAAGTTATACCGCTACACGGCAGTGCAGCCTGAAGATACTCGGCGATTCGCCGGCTAGGCTGAATGCGGCCAGTTGTTGCGCAACCGGCAGAGAGCGCAGAGCCATGTCCGCGCTAACAATTTGATTCGCAACCTCTTTGACGTTTCGCACCTGTTGCGAAAACTGGCCAGCATTCCGGCCATGCTGCACGGGCATTTGGCAAAGACAGACCGCCAGACTGGAGCGGAAAACCTGTTAAAACCTGAGATTCAAGAAGCAATCGCCGAAGCGATGAAGGCCGCGAGTCGCGCACAATAGCTGTCCATGGCAGTCGGGCACCTGTTATCAAATGTTATGGTTAAAGCCGACGTCATCGGCGGCGGCATCTTCAAAATTACGCATCACGTTTTGCGTAACATCCTGCGTAACACCAGCCATTCGAGAAGCGACAATCGCGCGCTTCGTTTTCGCTGCGTCACGGTTCCAGCCGTATTTCTTCGCCCTTGCTCTGATCGTCCCTTCTGTTATCCCGTGACGGTCTGCAATGGTGCGAATAGAGTCAGTACCTGCTCGATATTCGCCCTCTATAGCAACCCAATCCGGCGCTTTCTTTTCAGTTTGCGCCATGATGTTTCCTAGAGTCAGTGCCCAATTCCGACTATGCGCTTGTGGCACACATCGGGCTGCGGTACGAAAGGAGGTTCCCCATGAAATCGGCAACAAAAAGCCCGCCGAGAAAATGTTGAGATGGAACACCCGCCACGGGGGCGGGGCTTGATCGCTGGTTATCAGCTCAATTGGATGAATGCAGTCTCAGCGACTTCCATCCAGCGGTGTCGGCCTGGGAAGTCCAATGATTCAAATCACCAATTCTTAGGATCTACCGCACCGCCGCCAGACGGGGCAACAACGGGGCGGCACATCTTGTATCCTGCATTAACAGTCGGCAGTGTCTTTGAAGGATTGGCGTGCGACTCTTTTTTTGCAGGGACAGTTGTTACCGCAGTTTGGACAATAAATACCTGCTCAAAAACCACTTCGATCGAGAGAATGCTTCTCGTTCGAAAATCCGTAGTGACTGACATGCCAGTAATCAGCATGTTGTTGTACTGGCGCTTTTGTGTAGTGATGCCAATAGGCTCATGTTTTTCACGAAGGGCCAAAAGTTGAGAGTACACCACTGCCGGGACGTCATCTCCAAGCACTTCGCCGTTATTTATTTTCTTTACATCGCCCGTTAATTTGTTGCTGTTTCCCAATGCGAGAGAGATGGAACCTGATGGCCCCCATGCGCATCGGATGATAACTTTGCTTGGCTTGTCGTAAGCGTGATCTGCAATCTGCGCCCCAATTTCTACCGGGTGCCGCGTTACCTCAGTGGCATCGATGCTCACTTCCTCCAGGCTAGCTTGGATAATGATGTCGTTAATGCTGCTTGCACGCGAGAGAAAGATTTGATCCGATTTTTCGAGAATACCCATGATTCACTACTCCTTTTAAGTGGTTCTACCGCTATCAAATTGCTTCATTAGGCGGGCCTTGCCGTCATCTCTGTACCCCTGAGATCCCCTAGATCGAATCGTTTCCGCCTCAATTGCGAAGAAGTCCGCCCAAAGCCGGTAGCGTTCCTCGTGATCATCGATCGTAGCCGGCACTTCGACGCCAGCCGCGATGATCACTGTCAGGCCATCGCGCAGTTGATCGGGGCCAGGGGTAAGGTCGCGGCGCAGCATGTCCTTGAATTCGGTCATGTCGGCCTGGGTGAATTGGCCCCGAGCAATCCGATCGGTAGCCCAGCACTCAAAGTCATCGCGGAATTTTCGGGTTACGGTTGCCATCAGAATTCCACCTCGTCGGTTTCGGCCATAAGCTTCATAGCCTTGGGTTGATCGTGGGGGCCCTGCAGGTAGCTCTGGCTACTCCGGTTGAACCAGAGTTGAATGCGCCCCTCCCAATCACCATGCCGGTGCTTGCAGATGGTCAGCAGCGCATCTGCCTCGGCGTTCTTGCTGTGGTCGCCTTCCTCCTGCGCCAGCTCTTTGCCGCGGTTGCGCCAGACGCTGAACACGTTGTCAGCGAGGTCGGTGATCGAGGCTGATCCACGCACATCAAATTTGCCGGGCGGGGTCAGTTCGTCCTTTCCCTTGCGGCTATGTGCGAGCAGATGAACCGCCTGGCCGGTGTCGTGGGCATGGGTAGCCAGAGCCAGGACAAACTGCTTTTGGGCGTCGTAACCATCCTCCGCAATACCGCAACTGAGCAGGTTGTCGATGATGAAATGGGTAACCCCGAGTTGCTCATGGCAATACCGGCCGACGGCCAGCATGCGCTCGGGGCTGACTTGTCCCTGCTGGTCATAGAGCCAGAGGCGGCCATTCGTCCAATCGTGCAGGTCGTGAATCTCTCTGCGCTCTGGCACGTTGCACCCGAAGGCCTGTCGGCACATGCGCTGCATCGTCGCCGCCGGCTTCATCTCCATGCTGGCAATGCAAAGCTTTTCGCCCTGGGCCATCAGGTGCAGTCCGACCTGTCCGACGATCATGGACTTGCCGTGCCCACTCATGCCTGGCCAGATCGTCAGCTCGCCGCGACGTAGCCGGACAATCTCGCTGGTTTTCGACCACGGCAGACTTGCTCCTGTCTGTGTGTGCGGGCGCTCGAAAGAGGCAATTACCTCGTCCGCCCATGATGCCGCCGGCCGGATGCTGGCCGCTTCATTGGGGCCCTGCAGGTAAGCGTCGAAATCGATGCTGTCGTCGATCACGTTCATGATGCCGCCCCCCATGCCTTGCCGAAGAGGCGCCGGAATCCTGCCGTTGCCATCTCGACCAGGGCAGAATCGAAGCGGTCGGCGTTCTCCATCGCCCGGCGCTTTACCTGGCTGGCCATCTGCTGCAAGCAATCGCCGGCAGATTCTTTTGAGCCCAGGCCGGCAAGCTCTACGCGCTGAGCTACGCCCATGCGCCGGCCGGATTTGCTCCGGGGGCGGTATCCATCGATCAGGATATTGACGCCATCCTGTTGGTCGGCGAACCAGACGGATAGCGACTGAGGCGATTCACCCTCTATGGCTTTCACAATAATCCCCAGACGCTGCGTTGCGGTCTCAGCAACGACAACCACAGGGAGGGCGACCACAAAGCGCCAGTCGTAGCTGCGCGATGCCTGGGCAATGATTACCGGGTTGGTTTCGTGCAGCGGTCCAACGAGGGAAATCAGCAGCATGTCGGCTGGCCGCTTGCCGGCGGTGCGCAGTGCGACGATCTCGGCGGCGCCGTAGGGGAGTAGGGCGGCCATGATCAGACAGCTCCCGCGAAGATTGGATTACGGGTCGGTGCTGGCGCTTGGATTGCCGCTGCCGGTGCTTCATCTTCCCAGCGCCGGCTATTGATCCAGGTTGCAGGGTAGGGGATGAACTGCCCACCATCCTTGAGCCAGTCGGCGCAAGCCTTCTGTTTCTCAAGGGCTGCCATCAGGCCGATAAGCACCTGATCGGACGGCTTGAGTTTCTTCCAGGCTTTCATGGCTTGGGGTTTGGCTACCTTCTTCGGGTACTGCTTCCAGAAGGTGGCGAAGCCATCATCTGCCGACTCGCTCGCCGAAGGTGAGCAAGGGTTTTGCTCTGGTATCAGTAAGAGGGGATCAGGAATCAGAGAATCAGGAATCAGAGAATCAGGCGATCTTGGCGATGCCTCGACACTGCCTAGGTCGTGCTTTGTCACTGCCTTGGTTATGCCTTGTTCGATGCTTGGCAGTTCCGAGGCGGCTTCTCGAACGTGTGGCGACTGGTGCTTTGCGAAGTTATCGATCTGGATAAGCGCTTGATCACCAACCGTATAGCGCGTGATGAAGCCGGTACCGGCAAGCTGCTCGAGCAGGTTGTCGACGTTGGCTTCGCTGTCATAGGGCAGCGCCAACGCAGCAATGCGTTTCGGGCGATCCTCAATGCGGCCTTCTCGATCGGCCAGCATCCACAAATAGACGAACAGCAGACGAGTAATCGCAGGCAGCTCCGCCAGCCTTTCGTTTGCCATGATCCCAGGCTTGATGTTTCGCGACCTGGCCATGTCACACCCCCGCGAGGTTTGCTGCCTGCCTGCATGCGGCCTCGTACTCAGCGGCAGTGCGGGTGGTCGCGGTAAGTTCCAGCTTTATGGCTTCGTAACGTGCCCAGGTGGAAGCTGGCGATGCGCGCTTTTGTCCATAGCGCCTGGGTTGATTTCTCCTGCGGGCGCCCATCATTCGCCCTCCCGGTCGAGATCAAGCCCAAGCTGGCCTGAGTTATTTGCGCCGTAGATAAAGCCAGGACGAGGCCATGCCGGGGTGCCGAGCGAATAGCTGGCTACGTTGCGCCGGACCTGGCCGCGAAATTCAATGGCCGGGTGGATGGTCGTCAGGATGTTGAACCCCATGCAGCGCAGATCATGGATTCGGGCGGCTGCCTCGGGGATGGCATGATCAGCGGTCAGGGTAAAGGAGATGAGCGGCTGGCTCTGCTCGATCAAGCTGAGCACCTGGGCGCATTGCCCTGTAGGTGTTGGCTGAGTATGATTGCCTGTGTTGAAAGCAATATCTGAAGCAGCCCGGTTCGCCCCCGGTGCTGCTTTTTTCTTGTTGGCCATGACCGCCCCCTTACGCAGCAGCGATCAGGGCGCGGATGTCGGACACGCGCCAGGCGGTGGTACGTGGGCCGAGCTTTACCGGGTTGGGGTACTTGCCAGATCTGCAGCCATTCCACCAGGTGGATTTACTGACTGGAATTACGGCAAGGACTTGAGGAAGCCTGACGTAGCCTTCTGCCGGCAGTGAAGCCGCTTGTTGTACGTTGTTTGCCATGTTTGCGCCCTCTTGGACGTTGTTGAACATGGCTCATCGTCACTTCTTTGAATTCCCGTAGGTTCCCGCTGTTTCCCGGCGGGAATCGGCGGGAATTTATCCTAACTTTCTGGCTTCAGATATCCAGTTTGAAAAGGTTTTTTCCTCGATTTGACGTGTTTTCCCCTTGAGCACAATGTCGTTATTTGAGAACGAAAAAGGGAATTCCGGATCCGCATCACCGTCGCTGCCCGCCTTGGCGCGATCAATGCAAATGCGGCGTAGTTCCTTGGCTGTTAAGGCGGGGTACTCAAGATGTAGCGCAGCTAAATAGATGATGTGTGAGCATGAATTTGTGTCATTGGGCCTCATCTGGCCGTCGCTTTGCGCTTTGTCGTCGGGACAGACTTGCTCACTCTCTAGCCGAGGGAATTCATCAGGCAAATTCCATGGGTAAGGCAGGTTTGTGGCCCATGCTCCAAAATCATCTAACCAAACTGTTCGATGACTTGGTGGGGTATAGCGTTCCTGCATGGACGGAGGGGGAAGGTTTCTACAGGCAATATCTAGTCGCTGGATGAAGCCTTTGGGAGGGGTGCTGCAGCGGCTCGGGTCGAAACCTCCGGGCATACCTAGGTTTGCAGGGTCAATGTTCAGCGATAGGGCTACAGCCTGCCAGATCTCAACATACGGTAGGTTGCCCCAATAGCTCCAGTCCGGGGCGGTTTGTTCATTGTTCATTCAGCGCTCCTTCGGTGCGCTCCCTCATTCAGGAGCCGCCCCCAAGCGGTGAAGGAATCCGCTTTTCGCCTGGCCGGGCTAGGGGGCGGCAAAACCGACTATCGTTTAGTGTTGCTCGCTTCGTTTTTGCTGCGCCGCCGGACAACATAGGCGAATACAGCGGCAGGTATTGCCAGGCCGAGAATGGCTAGAAGCAGTGCTATCAGTTGTTCTTTCATGGTCTGAGTCTGAATATGTGACGCCCGGGCCGTCGTTGGGTGGCTTGCTCTGTCCTAAGTGGTTTTTCGTCCTGCATTGACCACTGTTTCGACGTGCGGCTGCTTCCTGATCCATTCCTGCGCCTCTCTGATGTTGATCCAGAGAGTGCGCTGGCCCGTGCGCTTGTAGTGCTTGCTGGACGCCCAATCACCTTCGCGGATGTGGCTGTAAATGGCCTCCATTGTCTCGCCGGTGAGCTGGGAATATCTCTCCGCTCGGATCCATTCGATCGGCAAGAGTGACCATGGATCAAATAGCTCCTGCTTCTTGGCCATGACTGCTTCAATCCTTCAGCACATCCCGATTGATCTTCTCTGCCGGCACCAGGGAGCCGCAGCATGGACAGGATTCCACACCCTGTTTTTCCCTCTGCTTCTTCAGAGCCACATAGAGCGTATTTGGCGAAAGGCCTACCTGCTTTGCTGCAGCAAATGGCGTCATACCTTGATTGACGAGAGCAATTGCTTCCTGCGTTTTTGACATCCCAGAGTGTTCCTCAATGAATTATTTGCGACTGGTCGTAGTTTAGTCGTAAATATTTGTTGACGCCATATACGACTAGTCGTACTATTATTTCAACGCAGCAGCAAACGCTCTTTCACACCACTGAGATTCAAGCGCGATTCACCGGCAACTGGCCGGATCGACGGGACTGCAGCCCTGACGTCACACAGTGCGCTTGAACGGCGACCAGGCTGCCGCAAATGCCGGATGCCAACTGGCCACTGTTGAAGCCGTCCTCACGGATATACACAAGGAGCCAGGAGGCAGAAAAGCGAAGCCCGGCAGTGCTACCAACACTGGCCGGGCCTCTCATCACCGAATCAGACTGGAGTCCAAATCATGGCAACTGCCCAAATTGTAACGCTCTCCACCCAGAAGCGAACCCGCATCATCAACCGCTATCTCGAGTTGTCGCAGCAACTAGCGAAGATCAAGACCGACATGGAAATGCTCAAGGTCGAAGCTATTGAAATCCTCGGCGAAGGTTGCCACGAAACCAAGTCAGCCAAAGTCACGATCAACTGGACCAGCCGCGCCACGTTCGATACGGCGAAGGCAAAGACCTTCCTCAA
The DNA here is from genome assembly GCA_035298985.1 of Azonexus sp. GTDB lineage: Bacteria > Pseudomonadota > Gammaproteobacteria > Burkholderiales > Rhodocyclaceae > Azonexus. The sequence goes on from DATGXM010000067.1 coordinate 10,323, forward strand.
GCCGGCGCAGGTTGCATCCTGCCAAGGCAGCACCCGATATTACGACGTGCGCGTAAAGGCGCTTTGATCAGCATGACCGCCGGTCACTACGACGGCGGAAACCTTGAGGAATGAACATGGAAAATATCGCCCAAGGCGCCTCTGCGCCTTCCTTAATAAGACAGCTTCCAGAAACCGGATGGCGCGATGTGAGACCTCCGTCTGGCAGCCTTACCGTCCAACTCGGCGAGATCGAAATCAAACCTGATCATCGATACTTGCTGACCGTGAATGATGACGGTACGCCCAACGTGCGTGAAATTCCGTGGGATGCTGCTATCGCCTCGCAGGCCCGCTACCTTGAGATGATGGTGGAACCCAACGGCAGTTACGTCAGCACGGATCGCCTGCGAGCGTTTGTGGCCGCCGCAATAGCCAAGATCAAACAGCGCGGGGAGGCAGCATGAGTACCTATCCCGACAATCGAGTCCGCAACACCAACGAAGCGTTTTCCGATTCACGAGTCTTGCTGGTAACACCGTTTGACGAGCGTCTCGCAATTCCGCCCAGTTTCGATTCGACCAATTGCGAGGTCCAGCAAAGCCATGATGGTCCAATTTACCTGGCCATCGAGCCGAGTGTGGTCGACGAGAGTCTTCTTCGAGCTAGTGAGCGCTTTGGCATTCCGCTCCGTGGCCTCATGGCGTTTCGGACTGCCACGGCAAAGGCAGCCATCAGGCGAGCGGCAAAACAATCAATTGCCCACATCGGTGTTCAGCGCTTTTGTGTGTGCTACCTGAAGAACGGTAGAGAGCATCGATCGCCTTGGTTCAACTCGCGCACTAGAGCGCATTTGGCCAGAGAAATTCTGGCAGCCAAAAATGGACCCGCGATCGTTTGGATTGATTGACGGAGAATGCCCAGCTTCGGCTGGGTTTTCTCTGACGGATGCCCTTACTTCTGAGGGAAATCAACGATCGTTGCCGTCCCTGGCCCGTCTTCTGGCTGCTTACCATCTTTGCGAGACTCATTATCAGAAACCATTACGGCTCGTCCGCTTCGGATCATGATCTCGTCCATGACGGTAATGTCGCTGGATGCTCTGGTATCGGTCGCTCCGTCAACTGCCTTCTTGAGCAACGCCGTCGTATCATTCAACAGATTGAAGGCATCTCGCAGAGCAATGAACGAATCGTGGTTGCGCCTCGTATCGAGGCGGCGAGAAAACAGCGAATAGGCTTCGTTTCTGGCAGCTACGGATATCTCCAGGATCGCTTGCAAATCCTTTTGGTCTTTCGTTTTTCCCATGAGATTTACTCCAGTGCTCAGCTTCGACAAAGACGGAGGGATTCGAACCCTCGATATAGACGATTCGGATTTGATTACAAGTACTGCTGGCAGTGATTAGCGTTTTGCCTTGGAGCGTTGCTGATTGAGGTCTAGTAGGCGCCTTAGTATCTCTTCATCGGGTATTGCTGGCGTGTAATCCGTCCAACCGTAGGCTGCTGCGACGGCAGAATCGAGTTGCTGGTGCGCTTTTTCTAACCATGCGGGGCGCTGGTTGTAGAGGTTGGTTAGAGTGCGTTTCTTTAAATCAACTTCGTGGCCAGGTCTTGCGATGACTCGGTCAGGAAAGCCAGGCGCCACTTCCGGCAAGCGTTCTGTCCACTCTGCGGGATTGAGCCAGTTTTCTCGAGCCTGGTTTAGCCTTCGAGCGGTAGCTGCAATAGCATCTGCGACTGAACCGTGGGGCCGCCTTGAGATCGTATCTGCTGGCGTCATGCCAGCCGGAAATGGATACGTCTCGAATGCTGTCGACGATGTGTATCTTGGCCTGTCTTCCAGGCTGGTACCGAGACGTAGCGCCCAAATTCTGTGAAAACGGGACTGCAGAATACCGAATGTCACATCATCGGCCCGTGCGATTACGATCAGGTTCTTGTCGGGTACAACGCTAACTGGGAGCCAACTGAAAATCCGATGCTTCGATACTTCCGGAGTGACGATAAAGCGAGATAGACCATTGATGGTCGCGCGCATTACCGGTCGTGGCCATTGATATATCCACCACATTTCATTGGTTCGCGCCTCGCGCTTTCCTATTCTGGTTGGCCTCACGTGCTCATATGCATAGGAGTAGGGGGCTTCGAACAGCGCCGCTTCGTCTTGAAGCATGTCGGTGCCAAAGTCAATAATCCACATATCGCGATGTCGACGGGCAACATCCAGGCCGTTGTGCCAGGGCTTGACGATCTCCGTGTTGCTGCGCCCGTGTGGATTTGGGAGTGAGAGCCAATAACGAGCCAGTTCGCCTGAAACTTCAAACGGACCAGTCTTCTGAATGCCGGAGAAAGCGACGTTTGCATTCTCTATTAACGGTCGGGCTTGGGTCAGGTCCGACGCAGCGGTTGATTTGCCGATATGGTCAGCTGTTAGATCGGCAAAGATTCCGTCAACCGATTGCCCATCCAACTTGGAACGGTGGCTGTTACCGAAGCAGATCAGCGACACGCGCACCGCGGCTCCCTCATTTATCCATGACTCGTCACTCCAGGCTTCGAAGAGTTGAGTAGTGGCAACGATTCGCTCGAGAACTTTGCGATTTGCCCCTCCGCGGATTGAATTCGTTGCTACCAGGCCTGCTGAATGGGTGTTTCCTGTCTCGATTTTCGCGCGTGCTTTCTCGAACCAGTATGTGACGTAGTCTGCGCCACCAGGTACACGACCTTGATAGAGCTTGCGTAAGGCGATGGTGTACTCCGTTCCGAGGACGTTGCGCATCTTCTTGTCGCCGATGAATGGAGGGTTTCCGACGATGACATTGGCTGTCGGCCATTCAGGCTCTGTCCAATTTGGGGCCAAGACAGCATCGCGGCATTCGATATGATCAAGCTTAGCCAAGATTGGGTTTCTGCGGATTTCGTAGCCGTGGGCAAGCATCCATTGAATCTCGCCAATCCAGATTGTCACCCGTGCCAATTCTGCAGCGTAGGGGTTGATTTCAATCCCCATAACGTTGGCGGGGCAGGTCTCGATGATCAACTGCCGATGCAGTCCCAATGCTTCAGCTTCCAGATTGGCGAGGTGTTCGAGATCCTTTAACGCGCGCAGGGCTAGGTACAGAAAATTCCCGGAACCACAGGCGGCGTCAAGTACTCGGAAGTCCCGCAACCGGCAGATGAAGCCAAGAAAGAGTTTCTTTGCTGCTTTGGCCGCCTTGGTCAACCTAGCTTTCTGGGCTTCAACCTGTTTGGCCAATTTAGGCTGCAGTTCCCGAAAGCTTGGATGGCCTGACTCGGCGTCATTGCCTTCCGATTTAATCGATCTATTGATTCTGGCGTCCGCAGTTACCTTTTCAAGTGCAAGATCTTTCCCGGCCGCAGTGAGCTTCGCACGAATCTGTCGCTTGATTTCTTCCCATTCCTCGGCGAGGGGCTCGGTAATCACCGGATGAATGATTTTGCGTATTGTGTCTGGATCAGTGTAATTTGCCCCCAGTTGTGCGCGTAGCGCTGGGTCCAACCCGCGCTCGAACAATGTCCCAAAGATTGATGGCTCGATTTGCGACCAATCCATACGTGCTGCGTCCAGCAGTGCAGCAATTTGGCTGCTGCCAAGCGGAATCACCTCGATTGTTTCGAACAGACCGCCGTTGAACCAGGGAATATCCTCACCCCAGAATTCTCCGCCGATGCGCATGGATGCAAAAAGGTCGCTGAGATGCGCGGTAAGTCTGTTGGGGTTGCTCTGGCTTTTTGCCACGATATGCTGGAACTGCTGCCCCGGTAGCAGTCCGACGTCCTCAGCAAACATGCAAAACAGGCATTGAATTAGGAAGTGAGCGACCTTTTGAGGCGCGTGTCCTTCGGATGCTAGAGTCTGTGCAATTTCTGCAAAGCGACCGGCAGCCTCGGCAGTGATGTCATGGAGTGTCAGGCGCGGCCGGAATTTTCCTGGGTTATCGAATACCCACCGCAGTTTCTGCAGATTTTCCGGAGCGCCAATATCTTGGAGTCGGATCGTGTGAGTCTCTGATGGCGTACCAGTAAAGTGCGTGTGAATCCGAATAATTTCACGATCGGAGACGACCAGGAGCGGCGGATTGTCGAGTGCCAGCGCGTAGGTCATCAGTTGCCTGAGCGCTTCATCCAGATTCTTTCCCGGCCGTTTATTTTCCCAGGCAAAGCAGCCGCGCTTCCAGACATCTGCCCACCCACGTTTGGCTCCCGTGCGGCTGGCACCTCGCTCGAAGCAGTAGTTGTCTGGGTCGTAGCCTGGTCGATCGACGTCAAGCAAGTCGCACAGATCCAGGAAAAAGTGGTGTGCGCCGGCGCGTTCGGAGGCACCGTTGTCATGCCACTTAGAGATAAATTGAGCTAGGAGTGTCGTCTGAGCAAAGCTGTCATGTGCGTACATGCTTATCCCCCTTTATTTGTACGCTTAACGGCTTAAAATCTATGCTACTTGAGTGTCTTTGTCATTAAAAATGCCAGATGGCATCTGAGGTGCTTCATCTATGGAATACAGGATTTTTGAAACCTGCATATTTTTCCCGGGCATAACGCGAGTTGAATGTGCAAGTTGGGTGCAGGCATGGGGTTCGATCGGTGCGATTCTGGGGGCAATGTTTGCGGTCTATTGGGCCTACCGGCTTCAGGCCAATCAAAAGGTACGAGACGCCTACGATTCATACACCCAGTTCCTAGAGGTGCTGTTTCAGTTGGTCGGTGCAGCGGCTCAGATAGCCAAGAAGATTTTCGATAGTGAATTGAATGGACTCGTAACACCTGATGAGTACGCTTCGATGCACATTGAGCTATCGGCAATTCGCGACGCAATGAGAAAAATCCCGATGGAGCGCTTTGATCGATACGAATTTATCGAAGCATGGCTCGTGAGCGATGCATGTGTTCGTAAGCTACTGGCATCCATCAATCAAGTACGTTCCCCTGGGTATTCAAAACACCTTGATCCGCACTACATGCGCAATGTGGCGCACAAAATGAATCTGACGCTCGAAGACAGGGCAAAAAAGTTGATTGACGGCATCAACTTGAGAATAGCTGGGAAAGGGGGGCGAAAACATGACTGAAGTACCTGTGTCTGTTCCAATCATCGCGGCTACTATCGGCGCTGGCGCTGCATTGCTTGGTACTGCTTTGTCATTCGGGCGCGACTGGTTTGTTCAGAGGCTAAAGGATGGTCAGCAACGGACATTTGTAGCAATTCGCCTAGCTGCAGAGCTTGAGGACTTCGCTACCCGTTGTGTTCTCGCAGCATCGGACCACGGAGAGATGCAAAGTGGTGCCCTCGGTGAGGAAATGCATGTCGCACGGTATAGCACGCCCAAACTCGAATTTGACTATTCGGGTTATGAATGGCGTCTGATCCCCAAAGACTTGCTGTTGCGAACGCTCGAGATGCCTTATTTGGTTAGCCGCGCTCATGCTTATCTTGAAGGGGTTAATGAATTTGTTTCTACCCCCCCTTACTACGAAGAATTTTATTCGGAGCGAAGCCTGAAATTTGGGCGCATAGGTATTGCTGCGCTCAAGCTGGCGCAAGACTTAAGAGTGCGGCACGGCGCGACGCCATACATCTCGTCAATTGACCCCGACGACGAATATGACGTTGAGTCGCATCTAAATGATATTGTTAGCGATGTGTTGAAGTCCAAGAGCCTGGCTGCAGAGATGAGTGATTGCTGAGTGGCTACTCTCAAATCAGCTGCTAGCAATGAATGCATGGGGGTAACTTTGGGGGTAACATGAAAAAAACAAAACCGCCGATCGCCTATTGGTGGCATGTTTTGCTGTTTGTTTCATTCCCTTCCTGGCACCAAGCGATTGTTCGACACAGTATTAGCAGTCCGTTAAACCCGCCCGCGTGCGGGTTTTTTGTTGTTTTGTCTCATGTGCTCAGCCGCCAAGCAGCGAGAGCAGTTTTTGAATCGGCGGCAGTATAGCCCGAGCACGGACTGAAGATGGCGATCGTGGCGCCGTAGGGAAGACTGCCGCGCCGCTGTCACCGAAGCGGGTGACGGCGATCCGGGATGCCGTCTAGCCGGGCACCGCCGCGTTTGTCGCCGGCGACAGGGCAGACCAGCATTGCCAGTGCCCACAGGCCGACCGGGCGCGGCGCTCCGAGCCGTCCCAGGGACCGCCCTGGCAAATCCCGACGCTGGTTTCCGCTTCGATCAGGACAACGTCAGGCGTCGCGCCGGCCTGGCGTAAACCGCTCCAGCGCTGGCAACTGGCGCAGCGCTTGCGGGCCACGGCCTGGCTCAGCAGGTCTTGGCCGTCTTGCATGAGGCGATGCTGGTTGCCGCAGGCGAGACAGGCATGCCGCCGGCGATCCAGCCCTTGATACCGCTCTTCACGTTATAGACGGTGGTATAGCCTGCCTGCTGCGACAGGAACTGGCTGACCGGCTTGGTCCGGTTGCCGCTGCGGCAGATGACGATGACCGGTTCGTTCGGCTTGGCGATGGGTTTGACCTTCTCCAGCCACGCAGCCGCATCGGAACGGCCTTTTTCGTCGAAAAAGGTGAGGAGCTTGCTGCCGGGGACGATGCCGGTTTCTTCCCATTCGCTCTGCAGGCGGATGTCGATCACCGGGACGCCGCTCTGGCTCAGTTTTTCGAGCTGGGCATTGTCGATGTCGATGACGTCGGCACGGGCGATGGCGCTGAGGGCAAGCAGGCTGGCGAAGATCAGGCGGCGCATGGCAGTTCCTGTATATCCATTAGAAAACGCTGATTGTACTGGTTTCCTCTCCTGTTCCATTGAGTCGTTTTCAAACGTCAGGTTCCTGCATCATGGGATAATTCCCCCTTTTTCCGGGACCGGCATGGCGCTCAAATCCACTATCTTCAAGGCCGAACTGCAACTCGCCGATCTCGATCGTTCGCATTTCGGCGACTACTCGCTGACCATCGCCAGGCATCCCTCGGAAACCGACGAGCGCATGATGGTCCGCTTGCTGGCCTTTGCGTTGAATGCCTCCGAAACCCTGACTTTCGGTCGCGGATTGTCGGCCGAGGATGAGGCCGACCTGCAGGAACTCGACGATACCGGCAGCATGGAGCGCTGGATCGACGTCGGCCTGCCCGACGAAAAGCACATCCGCCGCGCCTGCAATCGTTCGCGCCACGTCATGGTGCTCAGCTACGGCGGGCGGTCTGCCGAAATCTGGTGGCAGCAGACAGCCGGCAAGGTTTCTGGTCAGAAGAACCTGCGCGTGCTGGCACTGACCGCCGACGAAGGCAAGGCGCTGGCCTCCCTGGCCGAGCGCAACATGCGCCTGCAATGCACCATCCAGGACGGCCTGATCTGGCTGGGCGGCGAGCAGGGCCATGTCGAACTGGCGCCCAAGGTTTTGCAGGCGCCGGTGGATTGAGGTTTTAGCCGGCGCCGTTCAGAGCTGGGCCAGGCGTTCGCCCAAGTCCTGCAACAACTCCGCTTCGCCGCGAACGCGGAAGAAGGCTCCCGCCTCGTCGGCGCGTTCTTCCAGCACCTCGCAGTTGGCGTAGATCTGCCCGCGCAACTGCTGCGCCGACCAGGGTAGGAAGAGTTCGGTCTCGACCAGGTCCTTCTGGAAGAAACTGACGATGGTGGCCCGCAGCTGTGCCACTTCGTCCGGGCGGCGGGCGCTCATCACGATGCAGCCCGGATATTTTTCGTGCAGAGCAGCCGTGCATTCGGCTTGCGCCGCTTCATCGCCGACGTGGTCGATCTTGTTGAAGACGCGCAGGCGGGGCACCTCGTCGGCGCCGATCTCTGCGAGCACCGTGTTGGTGACTTCCAGCTGGCGTTCGAATCCTGGATCGCTGGCGTCGACGACATGCAGCAGCAGTGAGGCATCCAGCGCCTCGTCGAGGGTCGATTTGAACGAGGCGACCAGGCCGTGCGGCAGGTTCTTGATGAAACCGACCGTGTCGCTGACCAGCACGCGCGGCACGCTTTCCGGGTACAGGGCGCGCACGGTGGTGTCCAGCGTGGCGAACAGCTTGTTGGCGACCAGCACTTCGCTGCCGGTCAGCGCGCGCATCAGGGTGGACTTGCCGGCATTGGTGTAGCCGACCAGCGCCACGCCGGCCAGGCCCTGGCGCTCCTGCCGCCGGGCACGTTGCGTTTTGCGCTCGACTTCCATGGCGGCGATTTCCAGTTGCAGCTCGGCGATGCGGTCGCGGATTTTGCGGCGGTCCATTTCGGTATGCGATTCGCCGGCTCCCCGGCCGCCGACCCCGCTGCGTTGCCGGCCTTGCGGCCCCGCCAGCTTGGCCATTTCGCGCAGGCGTGGCGCCATGTAGCCGAGGCGGGCGATTTCCACCTGGGCCTTGGCGGCCCGCGAACGGGCATTGCGATGGAAGATTTCGAGGATGACCATGGTGCGGTCCATCACCTCGCAGCCGGCTTCCAGTTCGAGGTTGCGCGCCTGCGACGGCGAAATCTCGTGATCGACCAGGATGGCTTCGATCGGCCCCAGGTGCGGGGTGGGCGGGTACGAGGTGTCGCCGACAGGCGCTTCGCCGCGGATGAAGTGATGGATTTCCTGGCGCTTGCCGATGCCCAGGTAGCCGGTGGTGTCGAAGCTGCCGCGTTTTTGCGTGAAGGTGTGGATGACCTTGAAGCCCAGCGTCTTGGCCAGTTCGCGCAATTCGGCAATCGATGCGTCGAACTCGAAGTCGCTGACATGGGGCAGCTGGACGGCCGCCACGACAGCGTACATGGGTTTTTCCTGGACTTCTTTTTGCATGCGGGAAAGGCTTTGCCGAAAAAATGTAAAGGCGGAGTTTAACCGCCAATGCCCGAGTTGCCGGACTTGATAGGATCGGGCGCTATCGGGATTAGTGGATTAGCGCCGAAGCAGGTTCCAGACCAGTTCGCAGCCGGCCGATACCAGGTCGATGACGTCGATGGCGCCGACGTCCGCAGCCTGGGTTATTTGGCGCGATTTTTCGCGTTCGCGCAGCACGATGGCGTCGCCCAGCGCTTCGACGTCCACCGTCGTCCGCCGCACCTCGGCGTTCTGGTAGCGGGCCAGCGCCTGTTCGACGGCTTCGGCGTCGAGAATGGCGATGGGGGCACGGCAATGCCCGCAGGCGTGATCCTTGCGGATGTCGATCGGGGCGCCGCAGCCGGTGCAGCGCACGATGCCGACCTTGGCCGATAGCTCGCTCACCTCGGCCGGCGACAACTGGCGGACGAAACCCTTCTCGATCATGAACTGGGCGAAAGTCGTGAAGCGCCCGTGCTTTTGCAGGCAGCGATGGTAATTGAAGCGCCCGCCGTGCTTGGCGACGTCCAGCCCATGCAACAGCTTCTCGTCGCAGCGCGGGCAGCGCAGCGGTTCGCTCAGCGGCAGACGCTGGTCGTCGCGATGCTGATGGATCAGCTTGAACAGTTCGATGATGCTGCCGGGCGTCAGTTGCACACTCTCGAATTCGTCGAACCAGATGCCCTGGCAGGGAAAGCACAGATCGATCGTTACCTCGCCATGATGCATCCGCTCGAAGCGGTGCTTGGACATGGTTTGCCGACAGGAAGGGCAGGGGATCGGTTGCATGATGGCCACGGGACTAGGTGCGCCACAAGCAATTGTCTGGCGCGGGCAGGCGAGACTATAGCGCAAGCCTGCCGACCGGGCATCGGCCGACCCATTTCGAATACCTTGATCCGTGGCTAAGGCCGTTGCGGCTACCCGCCCGGCCCGGTTTCAGCCGCAGGAGGCCTGGCGGATGGTGCCGAGGTTGAGCTTGACGCCTTTCTTCATCTTGCCGATGACGTGCATCTCGCAGGCCTTGCAGTCGAACTTGAGGATTAGCTTTTCGCTGCCGTTCATCAGCGTCATCGGGTCCGGCTTCAGGTGCTTCACTTCCTTCGGGCACAGGTTGAAGCTGTAGCGCAGGCAGTGGCGGGTGATCATCAGCGACACCATGCCCTTCTCGTTGCCCGCCTCGTAAGCTTCCTCGATCAGCTTGACGCCGTGTTTTTCGTAGAACTGGCGTGCCTTGGCGTTGAAGACGTTACCGAGGTAGGTCAGTTCGTCCTGCGGGTAGGGCACCGGATCGGCAGCCGGTTGGGCGCGCGGCGGGCGCGGATAGCTGGCCAGCCGGGCGGCTTCGAGCTGCTCGGTCGCCTCGCGGCGCAGCGCATTGACGGCGCTGACGGGGAGGAACCAGGCCTGACTCAGTTGCAGTTCCACCGGCTCTGCAACGAACATTGTGTTGCCGAACTTGCCGAGGTTTTCCTTCAGTTTGGCCAAGGCTTGTTCCGGATTCTGGGCCAGTTCGCTACCGAATTTATCGCTGCGCGGCAGTTCAGCCCTGGCGCTTACGCCGTCCTCGTCGGTCAGGGTCAGCACGAAGGCGGTGTCGGTTTCCGACAGCACCGGCTTCACCGACACGCGACGGTCAGCCGAATCCTTCTCCAGCGCGCGTTCGAACTCCTGATCGCGATTGCGGAACAGGGTGGCGCCCTCCGTCAGCTCTTCCGGAATTTCAGCCGGAAACAGCTTGTCGCCCTCCACCCGATTGATGCGCATGCCCATCACGTCGCCGTTGGCGTCGTGGAAGCAGACGCCGTCGCCGTTGTGGAAAGCCTGTTCGCTATTGACCACGATCCAGCCGTCGCCGATTTCGACGACCTCGCCGATCAGTTCGCCGACGAAGGCCGGCGTATCGAAGGCGCCGATATCGTCCTGGCGGCCGCCGGCGAAGTAGTCGGTGTAGCCTCGGTTGAAGGTCTTGTCCGGCTGCGGCGAGAAAGTGTAGGTGCTGCGGCCGCTGGAGGCACGGCAATATTGCGGGTTGGCGGCGATGATTCCGTCGAGTAGCTGGCGGTAGTGCGCCGTGATGTTCTTGACGTAGGACAGGTCCTTCAGCCGCCCCTCGATCTTGAACGAGCTGACCCCGGCTTCCACCAAGGCGAGCAGGTTCTCGGTCTGGTTGTTGTCCTTCATCGACAGCAGGTGCTGGTCCTCGGTGATGACCTTGCCCTTCTCGTCGACCAGCGTGTAGGGCAGGCGACAGGCCTGCGAGCATTCGCCGCGGTTGGCACTGCGCCCGGTGTGGGCGTGGCTGATGTAGCACTGGCCGGAATAGGCCACGCACAGGGCGCCATGCACGAAGTATTCAAGGGCCAGCGTCGTCGCATCGGCGACCTTTTTCACTTCGCTAATGCTCATCTCGCGAGCCAGCACGATTTGCGAGAAGCCGACATCTTCAAGGAATTTGGCCTTGTCCGGATTGCGGATGTCGGTCTGCGTGCTGGCGTGCAGCTGGATGGGCGGCAGGTCAAGTTCGAGCAGGCCCATGTCCTGGACGATCAGCGCATCGACGCCGGCCTCGTAGAGCTGCCAGGCCAGTTGGCGGCTGTCTCCGAGTTCGGCATCGTGCAGGATGGTGTTCAACGCCACGAAGACCTTGGCCCGGTAACGGTGGGCAAATTCGCACAGGCGTTGGATATCGGCGACATCGTTGCCGGCGCCATAGCGGGCGCCGAAAGACGGGCCGCCGATATAGACGGCGTCGGCGCCGTGCTCGATGGCCTCGATGCCGAAATCGGCATTCTTGGCCGGGGCGAGGAGTTCGAGCGGGTGTTGAATGCGGGTCATGGCGTGCTTAGTACGTGAAACGCTGCGCAAGTTCTTCGATATTGAACTCGCGCAGGATGGCTGCGGCCCGTTCGCGGGCGTTCTTGCGCGGCTGGCCGCGTTTGCTGGCGATGATCAGCTCGTTCTTCATCGAATGTTCCCAGCCGACCAGTTCGGTCACCGTGACGTCGTAGCCGTGCGACTCAAGCAGCAGGCAGCGCAGCACATTGGTCAGGTGGCTGCCCAGTTCGCGGGTGTGGATGGGGTGTCGCCAAAGTTCGGACAGCGCGGTCTTGCCCAGCGATTCGTTCTTCCTGGCGCGCATGGTGGCGGCCACTTCGGCCTGGCAGCAAGGGACGAGGACGATATGGTGGGCATTGCGCGTCAGGGCGAAGCGGATGGCGTCGTCGGTCGCCGTGTTGCAGGCGTGTAGCGCTGTCACGACATCGACGCTGGCTGGCAGCTCGGTGGACGACAGCGAATCCTCGACCGTGCACGCCATGAAGCGCATACGCGGAAAGCCCAGTCGGGCGGCCAATTCGCGCGATTTGTCGACCAGCTCGGCACGGCTTTCGATGCCGACGATCTCGCCGCTGGCACGCTCCTTGAAATAGAGATCGTAAAGGATGAACCCGAGATAGGATTTTCCAGCCCCGTGATCGACCAGCGTTTCCGCATTTTCGAGCAATGGCTCGATGAATTGGTACAGGTGATAGACCTGTTTCAGCTTGCGGCGAGTGTCCTGGTTGAGCTTGCCGTCGCGCGTCAGGATGTGCAATTCCTTCAGCAATTCAATGGATTGGCCGGCGCGAATTTCCGGGATGTCGGCGGGTGAGTTCTGCTTTTTCATAGGCGTGATTATCGCATTCAAAGTTCTATGACTTTTGTGTCAACCGAATCGAAATAGCGTCGTTATTAGGCTCATGGTGATCAAACACCGCATACCTACGGAGATAGTCAAATGGGCAGTCTGAGCAACGAATCCTTCGAACAATTCCTGGATTCCCTGAAGAAAGCCGGTATCACGATTTCCAACGAAGCCGAACTGCGTGAGCGGCTGGCTGAAGCACAACGCTGGCGTTTCGCCTTCCAGACCCTGGCTGCCAACGGCAAGACCATCGGGATCTGCTTCGAAGACCATTCCGAAGGCCGTAACGATGCAGAAATCGATCGTGCCTTCAACGAGTTCCAGTTTTCCGAAAAGACCAAGGCGGTTTTTTCCGCCAGCTTGAAGCACTAAGCGAATAGGTTTATATTCAATACACAGTTTGCGTGCCTCGCATTGGCGGGGTGCAAAGAAGAACGGGCGCCGCAACGGCAGAT
>DATGXM010000068.1:0-4751 GCA_035298985.1 Azonexus sp.
TGTAGCCGCTGCCCCGGCAGTTGGCGCAGCCGCTGCCCTGGCGGAAGTCGAAGCCCGAGAGATCGCTGTCCGCCAGCCCGGAGTCGGCGATCAGCTCGGCGTCCGGGCGGACCGCCACGCTGCACTGCGGACAGTTAAGGCGGACCAGGCGCTGGGCGAGGATGCCGTTGATGGCCGAGACGAAGCTCTGCGGCGCCACCGCCATGTGGCGGAAGCGGCCGATCACATCGAAGGCGTTGTTGGCGTGCACGGTCGAGAACACCAGGTGGCCGGTCAGCGCCGACTGGATGGCGATCTGCGCCGTCTCGGCGTCGCGGATCTCGCCGACCAGGATCTTGTCCGGGTCGTGGCGCAGGATGGAGCGCAGGCCCTTGGCGAAGGTCAGGCCCTTCTTTTCGTTGACCGGGATCTGCAGCACGTCGGGCAGCTGGTACTCGACCGGGTCCTCGATGGTGATGATCTTGTCGCGCCCGGTATTGACCTCGCTGAGCACGGCGTACAGCGTCGTCGTCTTGCCGCTGCCGGTCGGCCCGGTGACCAGGAACATGCCGTAGGGCTCGCGGGCCAGGCGGCGCACCCGGCGCATCATGTCGGGCCGGAAGCCGAGGGCGTCGAGGGTCAGGCTGCTCATCTGGTCGGTCAGCGCGCTCTTGTCGAGGATGCGCAGCACGGCGTCCTCGCCGTGGATGCTGGGCATCACCGACACGCGGAAATCGACCTCGCGCTGGTTGATGCGCACCTTGAAGCGGCCGTCCTGCGGTACCCGGCGCTCGGAGATGTCGAGTTCGGCCATGACCTTGATGCGCGAGATGACCTGCTCCGCGGTCTGCACGCCGGCCGGCTCCGCGATAGGCGACAGCACCCCGTCGAGCCGGTACTTGACGCGCAGGCCCTCGCCCGAGGATTCGAGATGGATGTCGCTGGCGCCGGCCTTGTAGGCGTCGTAGAGGGTCGAATTGGTCAGCCGGACGATGGCGCTGGACTGGCTGTGGATGCTGTCCAGGCTCAGCGATTCGATGCCCTCGTCGCCGGCCGCCTCGTCCGCGGCGGCGGCGGGCGCCAGGGCGTCCATGGCCAGCATGCCCTCGCCGTAGTCGGCGAGCACGGCGGCGATGTCGGCGCCGGCGGCGAAGGCCAGCGTGAACGGGCGCATCAGGTAGGCGTCGGCCCAGGGAACGAGCTGCGGGGCCGATTCCGGGTCGGCGATCAGCAGCAGGCCGCCCTCCTCCTCGACGGCCAGGCAGCGATGGATCTGCGCCTCGGCGTAGGGCAGGACGTCGAAAGCCGGGGTCAGGGCGGCCAGGTGGTCGCGGGAGAGGAGGTGGGCGCGGTCGTTCATAATCCTAGAAACCGTGGCTGGACGCGCCTGCCGGTGCGTTTGGGTGGGTTGCCGACGCGAAGCGACGACGCAGCAGGCCGATGCCTGCAAGGAGAAGCGACAAAGTCGGCGGCCTGCCCGGCCGTGCCGGCGGGTGCGTAGCGGACTGAGCCATTGGGTAATCTTGGAACGGAGCGAAAAAACTTGTATTCATGGTGCTTTCAAGGTGCTGACAAGCGGTCAGCCGCGGTTTTTAGGATCAAAGCGTCCCGGCCAGTTCGAAGATAGGGAGGTAGAGCAGGACGACGATGAAGGCGATGAACAGGCCGATGGTCAGCATCAGCAGCGGCTCGAACAGCTTGAGGAACCACTCGCTCCAGCGGGCGATCTCTTCGTCGTAGAAATCGGCGATGCGGATCATTTTTTCCCCGACGTTGCCTGCCTTTTCGCCGACTTTCAGCAGTTCGGCGGCCACCGGCGGCGCCAGGTCGTGTTTTTCCATCGCCCCGGACAGCGCAACGCCGGCCCGGATGTCGACCACGACGTGGTCGAGCGCCACCCGGCCGTCCTCGTCGAGCAGTTCGCGGGCCAGGCCGAGCGCCGTGGTGATCGGGATGCCTTCGCGCTGCAGCAGGCCGAGGGTGCGGAAGAAGCGGGCCAGGGCGTAGATGCGGAAGCGGCTGCGCAGGCCGTGCAGCCATTTGAGGCCGAGCAGCCAGTGCAGCACGCCCTGGCGGTGGCGGGTCTGGCGCACCAGGTAGGTGACCAGCATGGCGAAAAAGACCACGCCGAGCAGGATTTCGAGGCCGTAGGCGTCGAGCAGGCCGCCCCATTCCATCAGCAGCCGCGACATCAGCGGCAGGTTGCTGCCGAATTCCTCGTAGATGCGGGAAAAACGCGGCACGACATAGGTCATCAGGAAGACGACGACCAAGCCGCCGACTCCGAGCAGCAGCGCCGGGTAGATGGCGGCCGAGACCACCCGCTTCCGTGCCTGGTCCATTTGCGTGCGATAGGCGATGAAGCGGCCGAGGCTGCCGCCGAGGTCGCCGGTCTGCTCGCTGGCGGCGGCGAGCGCGATGTAGAGCGGCGGGAAGATGGCGGGGAATTCCCGCAGGGCGGTCGAGAAGGGCTTGCCCTCGCGCAGCTGGCGGATCAGCACGTCGATCAGCTGGCGCCGGGTGCCGTTCAGCTCCTTGCGCGACAGCGTGAGCAAGGCCTCGATCAGCGACAGCCCGGCGTCGAGCAGCGAGCGGAGTTCCTGGCTGAAGAGGACGAGGTCGAGCGGCGGCTCCTTGCGCCGGCGCTGGGCGAACCAGTGCCATTGCTGGCGGATGGAGACGATGTCGACGCCGCGTTCGCGGGCCTGGGCGCGGGCGTCGTCGAAACTGGCGGCATCGAGCGCCAGGGTGACGACCTGCTGCTGCTGGTAGGCGACGATACGGAAGCGCATGGCGGCTCCGTCGTCACCAGTTGGTGATGTCGGCGTCCTCGCCGCTGCCGCCCGGCGTGCCGTCCCGTCCATAGGAGTACACGTCGATCTCGCCGTGCTCCCCCGGGGACTTGTAGAGGTAAGGTTTGTTCCAGGGATCGACCGGCAGCCCCTTCTTCAGGTAGGGGCCGGCCCATTTGGTGACGCCGGCGGGCTGGACGACCAGGGCGTTGAGCCCCTGTTCGGTGGTCGGATAGCGCCCGATGTCGAGCCGGTACTGGTCGAGCGCCTTCTCCATCGCGTCGATCTGGGCGCGCGCCGCCTTAGTCTCGGCCTTGCCCAGCTGGCCGAAGTACTTGGGGCCAACGTAACCGGCGAGCAGGCCGATGATGGCGACGACGACGAGCAGTTCGAGCAGCGTGAAACCGCACTGCCGCAGCCAGCCCTCCCCGTTCGACGGGGAGAGCGGCCTTGATGCGATGGGCGGAGGCTCGGGCATGACGTTGCTCCTTCGGCCGGAGACGATGGCAACACTACCGGAGCGTGTTCACCACCACGCCCCTAGAAGCCCTGCAGTGCTGCCGCGGCATTGTTGAAGAGATTTGCACCTCTGCCGTAGTAGAGCGGTGTTTCGTAATAGGCAATCGATGCCTGACCGGCCCAATTGGAGTCCCACTTGTATGGACCCATGCGCGGATAGCCATTCTTGCCGTTATAGGCGTTCAGCCCGGTATAGGTGAACAGCTTTTCGAAATTGCCGCCCGGCTTGGCGCGCCAGACCTCCAAGATGGGGTTGTGCGATGCCAGATAGCCCGCCCGGTAATGCAGGATGTAGCGATACCAGACCCCGGCCGGCATGATCGGCTCGCTATGCAGGGTGGGGCTGTCATAGCGGTCGGGATTCGATCCGCCATGGGATTTCCAGGTCGAAGGCGGGTTCGAGTTGTACGAGGCGCGCCAGTAAATGGTGCTCGACGTGGAGCCCGTCAGGTACATGGCATAGGTCGGACCGGTCGCCCCGGACTCCGCCGAGTGGGCTTGCGCCACCAGCGTCGACCCGCTCCACGAGGTGGGGAAGATTTCTCCCGGCTTGCGCATCACGGCGAAGGCCAGCCAGGTATCGACACCGACCGGGAAGTCGTAGGTGGAACTCTGATAGAGCAGTTCCGAGCGGTGTGTCGACCCCCAGGCATAGGGCGCCGCCTGCATGATGCGGTGGAGGTTCACCTTGCGCCCGGAACCGTTGGGGTCGGTCACCGGCCCGAGGATGACGTTGCCGTTCCAGGTTTTCGCGGTGGTCGCCGTATAGGAACCACAGCCGCCGCCGCCGCCGTCCAGCAGCAGGCAGGCCGAGCTGTACGACGCCATGGGCAAGGGCGTTGCGGTTGGTGTCGTCGTGGTTGTCGTCGGCGCCGTGGTCGTTGTGGTGGGTGAGGTCGGTGTAGTTGTCGTCGTAGTCGGTGTCGGTGTCGTGGTTGTGGTCGTGGGTGTCGTGGTGGTTGTCGTCGTAGTCGTCGTGGTTGTGGTGGTGGTCGTCGTCGTTGATGTCGATGTCGAAACACCGGCCTTCGGGCCGAACAGCATGGCCGGGGTTCCCGCTTCGTGGGCACCGATATCCGGCCCCGCACCGACGAAGTTGTCGTTGAAGTTGGGGATGCGCACACCCTTGTCGTAGCCCGGGCTGGACGGCGCCAGCTGGTAGAGGCCGTTGGCTTCGCTGACCGCGCCGTTGCCGGCCTGGTAGATCGGTGTGCCGCGGATGCCGTTGGTCTCGGTGGCGCCGCTCAGCGTGCCGTTGTACAGGTCGTAGCCGAAGTCGTCGCTGCTGTCGCCGCCGCGGATGGCGGCCGAACTCGATTTCCAGGTCTGCAGGATGTTGTTGCGCGACACCGTGTTGGTGATGGTCAGGCCGGCCGGGACGATGCCTTCGCCGGCACCGAGCCCGTAGGTCGAGCCGGACTGCGTCGCCTGCAGCAGCGTGTTGTGGAAGATGTAGCGCCG
>DATGXM010000069.1:0-6232 GCA_035298985.1 Azonexus sp.
TCCGAGCCGTTGGGTGGCCGCGGCACCGGTGCCGCTCCTGACCACCTCGCGCAGCATGCTGTCCATGATGAAGGCGTTGCGGGGATCGATGGCACGTTGCTCGTCCTCGCGGGCCGGCGGTAGTGGCGCCTCCCACAGCACGGCGCCACGGGCATCGGTGATTTTCTGGATCAGGTGCGGGGTGACCCGGAAGCCACCATTGGCGAAGACCGCGTAGGCGCCGGCCAGTTGCAGCGGCGTGACCGAGCCGCTGCCCAGCGTCATGGTCAAATTGGCCGGATGCCTGGCGGCATCGAAGCCGAAGCGTTGCAGGTAGTCGCGCGCATATTGCGGCGAGATGGCTTGCAGCAGGCGGACGGCGACGACGTTCTTGGAGCGGGCCAGGGCCTGGCGCAGGGTCATAGGGCCATCGAAGTCGTCGTCGTTGTGCGGCTCCCAAGGCTGGCCGTTTTCGCCGCCGGGCAGCGACAGCGGCGCGTCGTTCATCAGGGTGGCCGGCGAGAAGCCCTTTTCCAGCGCGGCCGAATAGACGAAGGGCTTGATGCTCGACCCCGGCTGGCGCCAGGCGCTGGTGACATGGTTGAACTGGTTGCGCGAGAAATCGAAGCCGCCGACCATGGCCCGGTAGGAGCCGTCTTCGGCATTCAGCGCGACGAAAGCGGCATCGACTTCCGGCATCTGGCTGATAGTCCACCGACCCTTGCCGTCCTGGCTGGCGCGGATCACCGAACCGACGCGAATGCGGGCGTCGACCTTGGCGTTCGGCTGCAGCGCCTTGGCGGCAAAACGCAGTCCGTCGCCCTTGATTTCGATGGTGTCGCCAGAGGCGGGTTCGGCCCGGACCAGCTTGGGCGAGACGTCGGTGACGACCGCCGAGATCAGGTTGTCGCTGCTCGGATGCTTGGCCAGGATACGGTCGATGGCCTCTTCCTGCTCGTCGGCATCGCCCGGCAGATCGACAAAACCCTCCGGGCCGCGGTAGCCATGGCGCTGGTCGTAGGCCAGCACATTGCGCCGCACCGAGTCGTAGGCGGCGTTCTGCTCGGCTTTGTCTAGGGTCGTATAGACGTTCAGGCCCTGGGTGTAGGCATCGCCCTTGTAGCGGGCATAGAGTTCCTGGCGCACCAGTTCGGCCACATGGTCGGCATGGGCCTCGAACTGCAGGCTGCGACTGATCTTGAGCGCTTGGTTCGTTGCCTCGGCATATTGCGCCTGGGTGATCTTGCCCAGCTGCAGCATGCGCTTCAGGACCAGCCCCTGGCGGGCCTTGGCGCGTACCGGATTGACCGCCGGATTGTGCTTGGCCGGGTTTTGCGGAATGCCGGCCAGCATCGCGGCTTCGGCCAGGGTCAGCTCGGGCAGGCGCTTGTTGAAATAGGTGCGGGCGGCCGCGGCAAAGCCGTGCGTGCGCTGGCCGAGGTAGATCTGGTTCATGTACAGCTCGAGGATCTGGTCCTTGCTCAAGGCCGATTCGATGCGGTAGGCCAGCACCACCTCGGTCAGCTTGCGCTTGACGGTCTTTTCCTGAGAAAGGAAGAAAGCACGCGCCACCTGCATGGTGATGGTCGAGGCGCCCTGGCGGAAGCCGCCGGTCACATCGGCAACCAGCGCGCGCAGCACGCCGCGGTAATCGACGCCGCTGTGTTCGTAGAAACGGGAATCCTCGATCGACAGCAGGGCATCCTGCAGAACCTGGGGAATATCCTTGATCGGCGTGAAGTCGCGGTGTTCGTCGCCGAATTCGCCGAGCAGCGCGCCGTCGGCGGTATAGATGCGCAGGGGAATCTTCGGGCGATAGTCGGTGACGACGTCGAAGGCTGGCAGGCCGGGCAGCACGGTCACCAGCATGGCGCCGGCGAGGAGCAGCGCCAGCAACAGGCCATCGGCGCTCAGCGCGAGCAGCGTGCGCCGCAGGTCCTGGCGGTAACTGGCGGTGGCAAAGGGTAAGGCTAGAAAACTGACGACGGTGGACAAGAAACTCACGCACTGATCCTGGCTGAAACGCCACCTTGGGCGGCTGAAGGCGCTGGCAAGCCAGGCGCCAAAAAGCGAAGTTTAGCCGCAATGGTGACGGGAAAGATGCCCGCTGCGCCCGACCTGTCCTTGAGCCGTACGCTGCCGGTCAGGACTCCAGACGCCTGGAAAGCCGCCACTGCTTGACCAGCGCATAGATGGCGGGGATGACGGCCAGGGTCAGGATGGTCGACGAAATCATCCCGCCGACCATGGGCGCGGCAATCCGGCTCATGACCTCGGAACCGGTACCGCTTCCCCACAGGATGGGCAGCAGGCCGGCCATGATGGCCACCACGGTCATCATCTTGGGCCGGACCCGTTCCACGGCACCTTCCATGATGGCTGCGTAGAGATCGCCGACGCTGGGCGCCAGCCCCTCACGCCGCCGCCGGCCTTTCGATTCCTCCCAGGCATGGTCGAGGTAGATCAGCATCACGACGCCCGTCTCGGCGGCGACACCGGCCAGGGCGATGAAGCCGACGGCGACGGCGACCGACAGGTTGTAGCCGAGCAGCCACATCAGCCAGACGCCGCCGACCAGCGCAAAGGGGACGGACAGCATGACGATGAGGGTCTCGGTCAGGCGCTTGAAGTTGAGATAGAGCAGCAGGAAGATGATGAGCAGCGTGACCGGCACGACGATTTTCATTTTCTCTATGGCGCGCTCCATCGACTCGAACTGGCCGCTCCAGGTGGCGTAGTAGCCGGGCGGGAATTTCACTTTCTCCGCCACCGCCTTCTTCGCATCGGCGACGTAGCCGCCGATGTCGCGGTCGCGGATGTCGACGAAGATGTAGGCCGAGAGCAGCGCATTCTCGGTGCGGATGCCCGGCGTTCCCTTGGCCACCTCCAGCTTGGCCAGTTGCCCGAGCGGGATCATCGCGCCGTCCATGGTCGGCACCAGCACCTGCTGGGCGATCTGCTGCGGGTCGGAACGCAGTTCGCGCGGGTAGCGCACGCTGACCCCGAAACGCTCGCGGCCTTCGACGGTCGTCGTCACCATCTCGCCGCCCAGCGCCTGGCCGATGACGTCCTGCACGTCGCCGACGGCCAGTCCGTAGCGGGCCAGCTGGGCCCGGTCGGGCTCGATATTGAGGTAGTAGCCGCCAGTGATGCGCTCGGCGAAGGCCGACGTGGTGCCCGGCACGGCCTTGACGACCGTCTCGATTTCGCGGGCCAGGCGTTCCATTTCATTCAGGTCCTTGCCGAACACCTTGATGCCGATCGGCGTCCGGATGCCGGTCGACAGCATGTCGATGCGGGCCTTGATCGGCATCGTCCAAGCATTCGACACGCCGGGGAACTGCAGGGCCTTGTCCATCTCGGCAATCAGCTTGTCGATGGTCATGCCGGGGCGCCAAGCGGATTCCGGCTTCAGATTGATGACCGTCTCGAACATCTCGGTCGGCGCCGGGTCGGTGGCCGTATTGGCGCGCCCGGCCTTGCCGTACACCGAGGCCACCTCGGGGAAGCTCTTGATGATCTTGTTCTGCGTCTGCAGCAGCTCGGCCGCCTTGGTGATCGACATGCCGGGCAGCGAAGCAGGCATGTAGAACAGCGTGCCCTCGTTCAGGGTCGGCATGAACTCGGAACCCAGCCGGCTGGCCGGATAGACGGACACCACGAGCGCCACGATGGCCGCCACGATGGTGGTCTTCTTCCAGCGCATGACCCCGGCGATGATGGGGCGGTAAGCCCAGATCAGGAAGCGATTCACCGGGTTTTTGGCCTCGGGCATGATTTTGCCGCGGATGAACAGCATCATCAGCACCGGCACCAGCGTCACCGACAGCAGCGCTGCGCCGGCCATCGAGAAGGTCTTGGTGTAGGCCAGCGGCGAGAACAGCCGGCCTTCCTGCGCTTCCAGCGTGAACACCGGCAGGAAGGAAACGGTGATGATGAGCAGCGAGAAGAACAGCGCCGGGCCGACCTCCTTGCAGGCGGCAATCATCGCTTCCATCCGCTCGCCGTGGCTGTGCTCCGCGGGCAGGCGCTCGATGTGCTTGTGGGCGTTCTCGATCATCACGATGGCCGCATCGATCATCGCGCCGATGGCGATGGCGATGCCGCCCAGGCTCATCAGGTTGGAATTCATGCCGAGCAGGCGCATGGCGATGAAGGCCATCAGCACGCCGACCGGCAGCATCAGGATGGCGACCAGGGCGCTGCGCAGATGGAGCAGGAAGACGATGCAGACCAAGGCGACGATGGCGCTTTCCTCGGCCAGCGTATGCTTCAGGGTGTCGATGGCGCGGTGGATCAGCTCGGAACGATCGTAAACCGTCTCGATGCTGACGCCCTCCGGCAGGCCGGCCGAGATTTCGCCAATTTTCTCTTTGAGGTTGTGGATGACCTCCAGCGCGTTCTGGCCGTAGCGGGCCATGGCGATGCCCGACACCACCTCGCCCTCGCCGTTCAGTTCGCTCAGGCCGCGGCGCTCGTCGGGGGCCAGTTCGACGCGGGCAATGTCGCGCACCAGTACCGGCGTGCCCTTGTCCGACTTGACGACGAGATTCTCGATGTCGCCGGCGCCGCGCAGATAGCCCTTGCCGCGCACCATGTATTCGGTCTCCGCCATCTCGACGACGCGGCCGCCGACGTCGCGGTTGGAGTCGCGGATGGCCTGCGCCACCTTGCCCAGCGGAATGCCGTAGGCGCGCAGCTTCACCGGGTCGACGGTGACCTGGTAGGTCTGCACGAAGCCGCCCACGGAAGCCACCTCGGCGACGCCGTGGGCCTTGGTCAGCTGGTAGCGCAGGTACCAGTCCTGCAGCGTGCGCAGTTCGGCCAGCGTCTTGTCTTTGGCCAACACCGCGTACTGATAGACCCAGCCGACGCCGGTGGCATCCGGGCCGATCTGCGGCGTGATGCCCCGGGGCATGCGGCCGGCGGCGAAGTTGAGGTATTCCAGCACCCGCGAGCGGGCCCAGTAGATGTCGGTGCCGTCCTCGAAGATGATGTAGACGAAGGAAGCGCCGAAGAACGAGAAGCCCCGCACCACCTTCGATTTCGGCACCGACAGCATGGCGGTGGTCAGCGGATAGGTCACTTGGTCCTCGACCACCTGCGGCGCCTGGCCGGGATACTCGGTATAGACGATGACCTGGACGTCGGAGAGGTCGGGCAGCGCGTCGAGCGGCGTGCGCATGACGGCGACGACGCCGGCCACGATGACGAACAGCGTGGCAAGCAGGACGAGGAAGCGGTTGCGCCCCGACCATTCGATGATTCTGGCCAACATCGCGGCGCTCCTCAGTGTCCGGCATGCGGCTTGGCCTTGGCAGCCGGCTGGCTGGCCGGCTTCACCGACGTGATGACCCATTCGCCCTGGCCACGCTCGACGAATTCGAAGTCGATCGCCGCGCCCGGCTGCAACTGCTGGAGGATGGCTTCATTGGCGGCGACGAATTCCATGGTCATCCCGGGCCATTTGAGGCTCGCCACGGGGCCATGCGAAATGCTGGCCGTCCCCGCCTTGGCGTCGACACCTTCGACCTTGCCCTGGGCCTGGTGGCCGACCCGGGCAGCCGCCGCCTGGCCGGACGCTTCCGTTCCCCCAGGCGCGGCATGGCCAAAGCCGCTTACCGCCGCTTTCAGGTTGCTTTCGGCATCGATCAGGAAGTTGGCGGCGACCACGACCTGTTCGCCTTCGCGGACGCCGTCCCGAATCTCGACCCGCTCGTCGCTGCGCGCGCCCAGCTTGACATCGCGGGGTTCGAAGCGGCCCTCCCCGGCCTGCACCAGAACGATCTGGCGGGTGCCGCTATCGATCACCGCCGAATGCGGCACGGTGACCACCTCCCCCTTGGCGGCGGTCGGCAACTCGAGCTGGGCGAACATGCCGGGCTTCAGCAAATTGCCGGGATTGGGCAGCTCGACACGGACCGGGATGGTCCGGGTTTCTGTCTTCAGGGTCGGATAGACATAGCTGATCGTGCCTTCGAAAACCTTGTCGGGGTAGGCATTGATCCTGACCTTGGCCCTGGCGCCCGGCTTGACCCAGCCGATGTCCTGCTCGAAAACGTCGGCGACGGCCCAGACCGACGACAGGTCGGTCACTTGGTAGAGGGCATCGCCGGCGCTGAAGCGCATGCCTTGCACAGCCTTCTTCTCGATCACCACGCCATTGACCGGCGAGCGGAAGGTCAGCGTGCGCCGCGCTTCCCCCGTCCGGGCCAGCGATTTCACCTGCTCGTCCGAGATGTCCCAGTTGCGC
>DATGXM010000070.1:0-2997 GCA_035298985.1 Azonexus sp.
CCTGCCGCTGGCCCTGGGCGGGCACACCGTCATCGTCGTCGACGACGGCATCGCCACCGGCAACACGATCCGCGCCGGACTGCAGGCGATCCGGGCGGCCCAGGCCCAGCGTTGCGTGCTAGCCGTGCCGGTGGCGCCCCGGTCCGTCATGCAGGCGCTGGCCGGCGCGGTCCACGACAGCGTCTGCCTGCTGCAGCCCGATGACTTCCAGTCGGTGGATTTCTACTACAGCGATTTCGCGCCGATTCCCGACGAACGCCTGCACGAAATGCTCTACCAGGCGAGCAGCCCGGCCGGTGCCGCCATCCCCGGCCGCGGCCAGGGCTGGCAACCCACCAAGACTAATGACTAGCAACTGACATCCGATAACCACCAGCCCAAGTTACCGATTGAGGTCCTCGAAATCGCGGATCTGGCGCTCGGCTTCGTCCTTCGAAATGCCATAGGCTTCCTGGATCTTGCCGGCCAGTTCGGTGCGGCGCCCGGCGATGGTATCGAGCTGGTCGTCGGTGAGATTTCCCCACTGCGCCTTGACCTTGCCCTTGAACTGCTTCCAGTTGCCTTCGACGATATCCCAGTTCATGTGCAACTCCTTTCATTCGGTTGCCGGCCGGCGGATGCTAGACCGGCCATTCGCGCCTAGCGGATGACGCGGACGATCCGGGCGCTGGCCTCGGGCTTCGCTTCCGGTGCCTCGCTGTGCGAGCCGGTGTGGCTCTTCGACGAGTTCATTCCTGCCTTGGCATCGGCCTTGGCTGCCGTTTCCTCCGCCTTGGCCTTCTTCACGCAGACATCCTTGGCATTGCCGGCCTGGTCGTCGCAGCGTTCCTTGGCCACGTCGTAGGCCGCTTCGGCCTTCGCCGCCTCGACGTTGTAGTCGGCCTTGGCGCCGGGCTTGTAGCGGGCGTCCAGTTCGGCCTCCGAAACCTTCTTTTCGCCCTTGGCCTCGGCGACGCAGATGTCCTTCTGGTTGCCGGCCAGCGAATCGCAGCTTGCCTTGGCCGTCTTGTAGTTGGCCTCGATGCGTTCCTTGCTGGCTTTGTAGTCGCTGCGCGACATGCTTTCCTGGGCGGTGACGCCGTGGCTGACCAGCAGGCCGAGAAAGAGCATGGTGGCGGTATTGTCGAACGGATTCATTGTGCTCTCCTTCAGGACATGGAGCGCTCCAGTCTAGGAGTCCGCCGGCCGCCGTCTGTCTGCCGGCGCACAGACGCGATCCGCCAGATGGCTAGCATGCGACCTGTTGTCCATCCCGAAGGAGCACGACATGAAATCACCTCTCGCCATCTGCCTGGGCCTCGGCATCATGCTGGCCCCCATGGTTGCCGGTGCGGCCGACGCCGATACCGACCGCAGCTCGGCCCGCACCTACGTCAAGGATTCGGCCATCACCGCCAAGGTCAAGGCGCGGCTGGCCACCGACAAGATGAGCAGCCTGGCGAAGATCAAGGTCGATACCGACCGCGACGGCGTGGTTTACCTGAGCGGCACGGTCGCCAGCCAGAGCGAGGCCGAACGTGCCGTCACCGTCGCCCGCGAAACCGAGGGCGTGCGCACCGTGCAGAGCGACCTGAAGGTCAGCCCGTCGAAATGATCGCCTGACGGTCCGCCTTTCCGCCGCCGGGCGGGAATGCAACTTGCCCGTCTGCACGACGTACCAGCGCCGACCGGCGCCGCCGGCGCTTCCCGGCTGAGAGCGGTCGGCCGATCGAGCCGGGAGCCCTCATGGCACGCGTGATCTGGAAAGGCGCAGTAAGTTTCGGACTGGTCCATATCCCGGTCGCCCTGGTGCCGGCCACCGTGCAGCGCGGCATCGATTTCGACTGGCTCGACCGGCGCAGCATGGACCCCGTCGGCTACAAGCGGATCAACAAGGTCACCGGCGCCGAGATCGCCAGCGAGGACATCGTGCGGGGCGTGCAATACGAAAAGCACCGCTACGTCGTGCTCGACGACGACGAAATCCGCGCCGCCTACCCGGCGGCGACGCGCACCGTCGATATCGTCGCCTTCGTCGACGCCGGCGCCATCCCGCCCATCCATTTCGACACCCCGTACTATCTCGCCCCGGAAGCGCGCGGCGAAAAGGTCTATGCCCTGCTGCGCGAAGCGCTGGCCGGCAGCGGCCAGGCCGGGCTGGCCAAGGTCGTGCTGCGCAACACCCAGCACCTCGCCGTGCTGATGCCGCTCGGCCCGGGGCTGCTGCTCAACACCCTGCGCTGGCCGGAAGAGGTGCGCGGCATAGCCGAGCTGGGGCTGCCGGAAGCCGTGACCAAGGCGAAGCTCGATCCGCGCGAACTGGACATGGCCCGCCGGCTGATCGCCGACATGCGCGAGGATTGGGAGCCGGCCCGCTACAGGAACGAATTCGCCGAGCAGATCATGGCCCTGGTCGACCGCAAGGCACGCCAGGGCAAGCTGGAAACGGTCGGCGAAGCGGCCGAGGAAGCCGGGGAGGGCGCCGAAGTGATCGACCTCGCCGACCTGTTGCGCCGCAGCCTGGGCCGCAAGCAGGGCAGGGATGCCCCGGCAGACAAGGCCGCCGCGCCGGCCGCCAAGGCTGCCTCCAGCGGGCGGCGCAGCCGGAAGAAGGCCGGCTGAGGCCTCCCGGGCCGCAGGCTGACAGGAAAATCGGCATGGCGACGGCACGCGGCAAAACGCGCGACAAAACCGGTCCGGCACCTGCCGACGGCTCCTTCCGTACCGGTACGGAAACAGGACACAAAGCCGCCCGCCGCAAGAGCGAACCGGCGCTGGCCGAATACCGGCGCAAGCGCGACTTCACCCGGACCCGCGAGCCCGCCGGCGGCCGGCGGCGTGCCGGGAAGCAGCTGGCGTTCGTGATTCAGAAGCACGCAGCCAGTCATCTCCACTTCGATCTCCGGCTCGAGCTCGACGGGGTGATGAAGAGCTGGGCGGTGCCGAAGGGGCCGAGCCTGGACCCCACGGTGAAACGCCTCGCCATGCAGGTCGAGGACCATCCGATCGAGTACAACA
>DATGXM010000071.1:0-4487 GCA_035298985.1 Azonexus sp.
GTCCGCCATCATTTCGGGAAGATGCCCCGTTGCTGGATGTCGTCCTGCATGGCGGCCAGCGCGCCGGTCAGCGATTCCTGCTGCTCGGCATCGGCCTGGCCCCACTGGTCGTAGTAGAGCAGGTCGGCGATCGGCAGGCGGGGCAGCCAGCCGGCTTTTTCCAGTTCCGGTTTGTCGTGGAAATGGCTGACGTAGCCGATGCACAGGTAGGCGATGGGCACGATGTCGGCCGGGATGCCGAGGGCTGCCTGCAGTTCCGGCTGGTTGAAGATGCTCACCCAGCCGACACCCAGGCCTTCGGCACGGGCCGCCAGCCACAGGTTCTGGACGGCGCAGACGCTGGAGTAGAGGTCCATCGTCTTGATGTGGGTGCGGCCGACGACGACCGGACCGGTGCGCTCGCGGTCGCAGGTGATGCACAGGTTGATCGGCGATTCGACGATGCCTTCGAGCTTGAGTTGGCTGTAGGTTTCCCGCTTGCCTTCCGGGAACATCAGCGCCGCTTCGGCGTGCGCCTTGGCGAACACGTCGCGCACCCGCTGCTTGACCTCGGGCGAACGGACGACGAGGAAATTCCACGGTTGCATGAAGCCGACCGACGGCGCGTGGTGGGCGGCCAGCATGACGCGGGCGAGCACGTCGTCGGGGATGGGATCGGGCAGGAACTGGCCGCGCACGTCGCGGCGGTTGAAGATGGTGCGGTAGACGGCGGCGCGTTCGGCGTCCGAGAAGGAATGGTCGATCTGGTTTTCCATGAATTCCCCTTGTGGAAAAACGATGGCTGCCTGTCCAAACAGCCCTGTTGCGTCTTCCGGCCGGTCTTCTGACTTGGATTCAACCGTTGCCGCGCCTTCCCGGCCGGAGCCAGTGGCAATGTGCAGCGAACGTCCTCCTCACAGCGTTGGGCACGTGGCGGAATTGCACCGCCTTCCCGATTCTCCGCCACATGCGTGGCGGCACCGAAAGACATTGAGGGGGCGATGCTAAGCGACGGCGGTTGGCGAGGCAAGCGCCGTTGCTGCGACTGGACAATCCGCGTTTCGTCCGAAACGCGGGAAAGCCGCTTAGGGGCTGACGCTCAGGCAGGCCATGGTCTGGTTCAACAGCTGGTAGCCGATTTCGCCGAAGGTCATCGGGCCGCCGATGTGGCCGGCCTGTTTGCCGTGCAGCTCGGCGTACAGGTAGTTGAGGACGCAGTTGCAGGCGAAATCCGGCTGCGTGGTGGGCGGCGGCAGAGCGTTCCGGAAGGCGCTGACGTAATCGGCGAGCGGTTCGGCGATGCGGTAGTCGAGGCCGGGGAAGACCGGCGCGTAGAACTCGACGGTGCCGCGCGCGCGGTCGATGCTGCGGATGCTGACATTGACCAGGGCGCCGCAGTAGTCGGCGACCAGCGGCAGGCGGGTGTCGACCTGGTTGGCGACCAGGAACTCGGCCAGATTGCCCGGCTTGCCGCCGATTTCACAGGTGCCGGCGGCAAAGCCGGCTTCGGCGAAGCGGATGGCGGGCAGCTGGCCGGGGCGGAAGGGATTGATGATATCGACTTGCGCATAGCGCCCGGCCGGCAGTTCGACGTCGATCACCGCCACCTTGTCTTCGGCAAACTCGCCGGTTTCGCCGAGCACGACCAGCGGCTTGCGGCTTCCTAGTTCGTCGAGATGGACCCCGGCGATCCAGCCGGCCAGGGGCTTCATGTACATGTCCTCGTAGTTCGGGGCGTTTTCGGCAAAGCTGCGGTGGCATTCGCCGAAGGCCGGGATGATGATCAGGCTGTAGCCGTTTTCCGGCGCCTCGCGGCACAGGTCGGGCAATTGCTCAGCGCTGCGCAGCGACAGGCGGGGCGGCGTGGCGAAGCAGTCGATCAGGTGCACATAGACCTGGTCGCGGGCGGTGATGCCGCCGGCCGGCGACATGAAATAGGGAATGGTGCCGCCCAGCCAGTGCCCGGGCGGCAGTTGGCGCAGCGCCGTTTCGTCGCCGGCCACGGTCAGGAAATGGCCGGCGGTGATCAGCTCGGCGGCTTCGGCGATGGAAAACAGGCCGTTTTGTCGGGTCATGGGGGCTCCGTCAGATGTCGTTGAGTTGCGCCAGTTCGTGCTCGAGCAGGTGAGCATGGCGAACGAAGTAGCGCTGCAGTTCGTGGGCCTTCATCAGGCGGACCTCGCTGTCGGCGATGCGCTGGACCTGGTCGCGCAATTTGGTGAGCAGCAGCTTGAGGCTGAGGACGCGGATGTCGAGATGGTTGGAGCCGTCGAGCAGGGCTTGCCAGACCGGGTGGTCGGCAGCGGGGACCGTGCTGGTGCCGGCGCCCGGCGTCGGCATCGGGGTCAGGTAGGCGTGGCCCTGGTCGAGGTCGTGCTTGAATTTCCACAGGTCGGCGGCGGAAATATCGAGCAGGGGACAGATCGCCTGCATGTTCAGGCCGGCCTTGAAATAGGCGCCGACCCGCTGCGCCAGCGCCCGCGTGAACGGCTGGTTGACGTCGCCGAGCCAGGGCAGTTCGTGGTGGCGACCGGTTTCGACGGGATTGGCATGGATGTAGCAACTGAAGCCACCGATGTTGAGATGACGCCAGGCTGGATGCTTCGGGTCGGGAGCGCTCGGCCGCTGGCTGAAGAACCAGCCGGCGCGCGGCCGGGGCAGCGACACCCAGAGGTCGACGCGACGCGAACCGGCATCTTCGACCACATGGCTGATCTGCCACGGGGCCTTGATGTCGAGTGCTTTATGCAACCAGTCATCGGTCATCATGTGTTGTCTCCTTGTCTTATAAATATTGGATCGGGACTCATAGCAAATAACGTGCAATGCATAAAAGCGGGGTTTGGCGCCCAGGTGTTGCGCAAAACTGTGGGGAAAACGAACAGCTGTTTCAATTCATTACACATATTGCTCGCGGCGGAGATGCGTTTTCCGGTTTGGCGCCAATCCGGTTGGGAAATGGCGGTTATCCGGGATAATTCGCGTTTTTCCTTCGGCCGCCCGCCCATGCCCTATCCCGCCCTGATGGTCCAAGGGACCACCTCCGATGCCGGAAAATCCACTCTGGTCGCCGCGCTCTGCCGCATCCTGAAGCGACGTGGCGTGCGCGTGGCGCCATTCAAGCCGCAGAACATGGCGCTCAATTCGGCGGTCACCGTCGACGGCGGCGAGATCGGCCGCGCCCAGGCCCTGCAGGCGCTGGCCTGCGGCCTGGAACCGCATACCGATTTCAATCCGGTGCTGCTCAAGCCGACCACCGACAAGAAGGCGCAGGTGGTCATCCACGGCAAGGTGGCGGTCGATCTCGATGCCAAGGCCTACCACGCGTACAAGCCGCGGGCGATGGGGGCGGTGCTCGAATCCTGGAAGCGCCTGACGGCTGCCTACGACTGCGTGCTGGTCGAGGGCGCCGGGTCGCCGGCCGAAATCAACCTGCGCGCCCGCGACATCGCCAACATGGGCTTTGCCGAAGCGGTCGATTGCCCGGTGATCATCGTCGCCGACATCGACCGGGGCGGCGTTTTCGCCCATCTGGTCGGCACCCACGACCTGCTGTCGCCCTCCGAACAGAACCGCGTGGTCGGCTTCGTCATCAACCGGTTCCGCGGCGACATCGGCCTGCTGGAATCCGGGCTGACCTGGCTGGAAGAGCGCACCGGCAAGCCGGTATTGGGCGTGCTGCCCTACCTGCACGGCCTGATGCTCGACGCCGAGGATGCCATCGCCACGGCGGCCATCGGCGACAAGCGCGGGGCGAAACTGAAGGTTGTCGCCCCGGCCTATCCGCGCACTTCCAACCACAACGACCTCGACCCGCTGCGCCTGCACCCGGAAGTCGATTTCCGCTGGATCGGGCCGGGCGAAACGCCACCCGCCGCCGACCTCATCGTGCTGCCAGGTTCCAAGGCGGTGCGCGTCGACCTCGACTGGCTGCGCACCCAAGGCTGGGATCAGGCGATCCGCAAGCACCTGCGCTATGGCGGCAAGGTGATCGGCCTGTGCGGTGGCTACCAGATGCTGGGCAACATGATCCATGATCCGCTCGGCCTCGAAGGCCAGCCGGGCAGCACGCCCGGCCTCGGCGTGCTCGATGTCGAGACCACCCTGGAAACCGAAAAGCAGCTGCGCAATGTGAGCGGTCACTTGTCGCTGCCGGGCCAGCCGGCGATGACCGGCTACGAAATCCACCTCGGCGTGACGCGCGGCGACGGGCTGGCCAAGGCGGCGGTGGCACTGGCCGACGGTCGGCAGGATGGCGCCATTTCAGACGACGGCCAGGTGTTCGCCACCTATTGCCACGGCCTGTTCGACCATCCGGACGCGCTCACGGCCTTGCTGGCCTGGGCCGGGATGACGGAAAGCCAGCCAGTCGATTTTGCCGCCCGGCGCGAGGCCGATCTCGACCGCCTGGCCGATTCGGTCGAGGCAGCCTTCGACTGGACCAAGCTGCGCGCCGCCTGGCCGGACTGCCCGGTCCAGGCGCCATAACTTTCAGACAGCCGCCATTC
>DATGXM010000072.1:0-3445 GCA_035298985.1 Azonexus sp.
CCCCGCCGCTCCGCCGACGAGCAAATCCGCCTCGACGCCGCGCTGCGCGACGTTTTCGAACACAAGCTCTGTTTCAACGAATTGCTCGGCTTCAAGGTCGAATCGCTCGACCCGGCCGCCCCGCAGATCAGCTTCGCCATGCGCAAGGAGCTGATTGGCCACTTCCTGCACGGCCGATTGCACGGCGGCGTGATCGCCACGGTGCTCGACACGGTCGGCGGCCTCGCCGTCACCGTCGCCATCGCCGAGAAATTCAATAGCGAAACGACCGAGCAGGTCGGCCACCGCTTCGGCCGCATCGGCACCATCGACCTGCGCACCGACTACCTCAGCCAGGGCATAGGCAAAAAATTTACGGCCACCGGCCGGGTAACCCGGCTCGGCGGCCGTATCGCCTCGGTGCAGATGACGCTGGAGAACGAAACCGGCCAGCTGATTGCCACCGGCAGCGCCTCCTACGTCGTCAGCTGATTACAGCAGCGGCACCCCCTGGTGCTCGCCGCGCTCGTAGACCACGTTGGCGCGGCCGACAATGAGCGGATCGAGATTGCCGATGCGCTGCGTATCCTTGTTGGTGTACGGCAGCTTGTGCAGCACGTAGCGCATGGCATTGAGCCGCGCCCGCTTCTTGCAGTTCGACTTGATCACCGTCCACGGCGCATCGGCAGTGTCCGTGTGGAAGAACATCGCCTCCTTGGCCTTGGTGTAGTCGTCCCATTTGTCCAGCGAGGCCATGTCGATCGGTGACAGCTTCCACTGCTTGAGCGGATGCACCTTGCGCTCGCGGAAACGGCGGCGCTGTTCCTCGCGGCTGACGGAAAACCAGAACTTGATGACATGCGTACCGTTGCGCACCAGCATGCGCTCGAATTCCGGTGCCTGGCGGACGAATTCCGCGTATTCGTAATCGCTGCAAAAGCCCATCACCCGTTCGACGCCGGCCCGGTTGTACCAGGAACGGTCGAACAGCACGATTTCGCCATTGGTCGGCAGGTGCTGCACATAGCGCTGGAAATACCACTGACCCCGCTCGGTCTCGGTCGGCTTCTCCAGCGCGACGACGCGCGCGCCCCGCGGATTCAGGTGTTCCATGAAGCGCTTGATGGTGCCTCCCTTGCCCGCCGCATCGCGGCCTTCAAACAGGATCACCACCTTCTGCCCGGTTTCCTTGACCCAGGCCTGCAGCTTCAGCAGCTCGACCTGCAGCCGGTATTTCTGCTGCTCGTAATTGCGGCGCTGCATCAGATTCTTGTACGGATAGCCACCCTCGCGCCAGTCGGCCATCAATTCGTCATCCGGATTCGGCGCCGCCAGCCCGGCCGCCATCCGTTGCTGTTTGAGCAGCCCTTTCAGCAAGGCCACCGACTCCTCGACTGGAATGCCCGAGATGACATCGCGCATCGCCCCCAGCCGCAATTCCTGCGCCGCATCGACCGCGCCATGCACGGTGAAGCCCTCGATAGCGGGCGGCGTCAGCACCGGCGGCACATCGCCGGAAGCCACGCTGCGCCGCCGCAAACGCGGCGTCTTGGCCACGACGAGTTGCGCCGGCTGGGCTTGTGGGGAATTCGTTTTTCTTCTGGTAACCATGCTCCCTCCATCGTTAGATGCGGAAGAGCTATTTCACGCCTAAGCGGAAAGCTTGTCTAGTCCAGCAATTCGACCGGAATCATGGCGCGCAGGACGGTCTGCGTCTCATTGCGGCGCACGCGGTTGCTCAGCCACCACAAGGCGCCCTTCTTAATGCTCCATTCCGCCTCGTGGCCGGCCAGCAGCAGGGACGCCATGCGGCCCAGCGACGGCTGGTGGCCGACGATCAGCACGCTGCCCTTGGCGTGCGGCCAGCCGGAAGCGGCGATCAATTCGGAAACGCAGGTTTCCGGCCCCAGCTTGCGATTGGTTTCGAAAGGCAGTTTCAGCGCTTCGGCCGTCTGCTGGGTGCGCACGGCGGGACTGACGATGATCCGCAAATCCTTGGGCTGATGCTGGCGTATCCACTCGCCCATCACCCGCGCCTGCTTCTCGCCGCGTTCGGTCAGCTGACGCTTCAGGTCGTCGTCACCATCCTCCGCCTCGGCATGGCGCCACAGTAATAAGTCCATGATCGCACCTCTTTCGAAAGCCGGCATTATGACCATGCAATGTTACCGCAGCGTTGCAGAACGCCCCTGATCGGGCACCCACAAAGTACCGACATCAGAAAGCAAAAAGCCCGGTCTTTTGAACCGGGCTTTTTGCTTGAATCTTGGTGGCCTGGGGCGGAATCGAACCACCGACACGCGGATTTTCAATCCGCTGCTCTACCAACTGAGCTACCAGGCCAAGAGAGGGCGCATTATAGCCGGGAGATGGCGACTCCGCAACACTTCGATCCATATTTCATCGTTCTGCTGCCAACCGGCTCAGGTGCCGATCGGCGGTGATTGGCGATAGAGCTCGGAAAAATCGTCCGGCAGCGGCGGTGGCGAGGGCGGCGGTCGCCAGGCGGCGAACACGACTCGGGCGACGGCGCCCTTGCCGGTCGGATTGGGCCGCAGGCTGGCGCGCGAATCGTGCTGCATGGCAATTTCCTGGACGATGGCGAGGCCCAGGCCGCTGCCCTCGGTACTCGCATCGTCGACGCGATAGAAGCGTTCGAACACCAGTTCGGCCTGCTCCTCGCTGATCCCGATGCCGTCGTCCTCCACTTCGAGCAGCACGCTGTCCGGATTGGCGACGATGCGGCAGGTAACGTGCCCGCCTTCCGCCGTGTAGCGCAGGGCGTTGTCGAGCAGGTTCTTGGCCAGTTCGCGCAGCAGGAAGGGATTGCCGGTGATCATGGCCGGGCCCGACGACTCGAAACCGAGGTCGATGTTTTTTTCGATGGCGAGCATCACCCAGTCGCTCACCACGTCGCGCATCAAGTCCGCCAGGTCGAGCACTTCGTGGCGGCGCTGGGCCAGTTCCCCGCCTTCGGTGCGGGCCAGGGTGAGCAGTTGGTTAACCAGCCGCCCCGCCCGGTCGACGCCGGTGGCGATCTGGCGCAGGGCGTGGCGCAGGGCTTCCGGATCGGTTTCCCGGATGGCGAACTGGGCCTGCGTCTTTAGGCCGGTCAGCGGCGTGCGCATCTGGTGCGCGGCGTCGGCGACGAAACGCTGCTGCGCCTCGACGTTGCGCTGCATGCGCGCCAGCATTTCGTTCTGAAGAAACTCAGCGAAAGTTAGTCTGCGGTCCGAGCCCAAGATGGTGGGCCAACGATAATCATCTGTAACATACCACCAAGAATTGAGAACAGGATGCCAGATGTAGATTGCGGTGGCAAATGCAGTGGTCGCCAATAGGGTGCTTGCTACGAAGGAGAGATTGTCCTTTTTGAACATGAAAAAGTTTTCTGCGCAGGGTTGCGAGGAATGGCGGACTTGTAATCTTGGTGTGAGTGTCTGGTTTCCCGTGTGGAAGAGCAGAA
>DATGXM010000073.1:0-4358 GCA_035298985.1 Azonexus sp.
CTGGCGGCGCTGCCCTTGGCCGCCTTGCCGGAAGACCAATCGTAGAAACCCTGCCCACTCTTCTTGCCGAGCTGGTTTTTCCCGACCCGAGCGGTGAGGCAACGCGGCGCATCGGCACCGCCGGCCAACTGCTTGCCGGCAGCCATGGCGATGTCGAGCCCGACAGTGTCGACCAATTCTATGGGCCCCATCGGCATGCCGAAGTCGAGCATGGCTTCGTCCACCGTTTCCGGCGTCACGCCCTCATCCACGGCCCGCATGGCCGCCAGCATGTACGGCGCCAGCACGGCATTGACCAGGAAACCCGGCGCGCTCCGGACCGGCAGCGGCAGCTTGTCAATCTGCTTGACGAAGGCGCAGGCGGCCTGCACGGCAGCAGGATCGGCGCCCTCGGCCTCGACTACTTCGACCAGCGGCATCATGGCCACCGGGTTAAAGAAATGGATGCCGACCAGGCGGCTGGGATTGGCGAGCACCGTGCGCAGGTCTTCCAGCTTGAGACTGGAGGTGTTGGTAGCGAGCACCGCGCCCGGCTTCAGGCGCGGTTCGAGCGCGCGGAACAGGGCATGCTTGGCGTCGACGTTCTCGAAGATGGCCTCGATGACGACATCGGCGTGCGCCACCCCGTCGCCTTGCGGATCGGGAATCAGCCGGTCGAAGGCGGCGCGGACCTTGAGCGGTTCGCGCAAGCGCTTTTCGAACAGCGCATGCGCCCGTTTCAGGGCCGGCGCAATGCGTTCCAGCGTCTGGTCCTGCAGCGTCACGGTCAGGCCGCGCAGCGCACACCAGGCGGCGATGTCGCCGCCCATCACGCCGGCGCCGATGACATGCACTCGCCTGGCTTTGAATTCGGAATCTTTGCCGAAACTCTTCATGCGTTCCTGCAGATGGAAAACGCGGACCAGATTGCGCGCCGTCGGTGAGGAAATGATGCGGTCGATCACCTCCGGGGCGGCCAGCGCATTGCCGTCATGTTTCTGCCATAGGTCGATGATGGCGTAAGGGGCCGGATAGTGCTGCGGCCGCGCCTTCTTCGCCACCTGCTGGCGGGCGCCGTTGGCCACGACGCTTTTCAGCGGACCGTTCAGCAAGCGTTGCAGCAGCGGCAACGGCCGGCGCGGCTGGCCGGAGAGCAGCAACTGGCGGGCCGCCGGCTCCATGACGCGCGGCGGCACGCAGTCGTCGGCCAGGCCCATTTTCTTCGCCCGCTTGGCGTCGATGGTTTTGCCGGTCAGCATCATGTCCAGCGCGGCGGCCGGACCGACCCGCTGCGGCAGGCGCAACATGCCGCCCCAGCCGGGAAAGATGCCGAGCATCACTTCCGGCAGGCCCATCTTGGTTCCCGACTCGTCCACCGCCAGCAGGTAGCGACAAGCCAGTGCCACTTCCAGTCCGCCGCCCAGGCAATGCCCGCGCACCAGCGCCAGGGTCGGGTATTTGACGGCAGCCAGGCGATTGAACAGCGCCCAGCCGCGCTCGACCAGCGCCCTGCCCTTTTCCGGCGTATCGAGTTGCGAGAATTCGCCGATATCGGCGCCGGCGATGAAGCCGGCCTCCTTGCCGGAACGGACGATCAGGCCCTTGGGCGGATAGACGTCGAGTTGGTCGAGAATGGACGAAAACTCGCGCAGCACGTCGGCCGACAGCGAATTGGCGGACTCCGCCGCCTTGTCCAGGGTGGCGGTGGCGATGCCTTGGGCATCGACGAGCAGCCGCCAGTGTTGCAGATTCAGATTCATTGCATGGTCCTCAGTGAGCCTGGTGGCCCCGCGCGGCAAAAGCCAGCGACAGGGCGCCCGGCCCGACATTGACGGCCGCCGTCTTGCTCATCGGCGACACCAGAATTTGCACGGCGTTGTCCTCGGCGGTCTTGGCCAGCGCCGCATACCCCGGCAAGCGGGGAACGGCCCACGGCTCGCCGCCGTAGCTGATGCAGATGTTCGGCGCATCCAGGCCATCGCGGATGCGCTGCACCGCCTTGTCGAACAGCAGTTCGACGCCGGCATGGAAGCCGCGCACCTTGTCGACCGTGGTCGTCACATCGCGATGGCAGTGCAGGATGGGTTTGACGTCCAGCCAGGTACCCAGCGTGTAGGACGACCAGCCCAGGCTGGTATCGCCCTTTTTCGACGCCCGTTTGTAGATGTGGAACAGGTCGGCCGGCACCAGATAGGTATGCGTTTCGTCTATCAGCTGCTTCAGGCGGCTGCCGATTTCGCTGGGCAGGCCGCCCTGGCGGATCAGGCGCACCGCCTCGGCGACCGGCACGGCCTGGCCGGTGAACAGGTTGCGCGTCGAAAACACAGCAAGCCCGAAACGCTCCTCCATACCGGCTTGCCGGCGTATAGCCTTGTACTTGCTCAGGATGGTCCGCGAAGCCTGCATGGCATGGTCGAAGATCGGGCTGCGCGTGCTGGTGATGGTCAGGCAGAACACATAGTCGTAATCGAGCACCAGGCGTTCGAGGAAAAGGCGCTCGATCTGGGACACCGTATAGGGGATCGACTCGGCGAAGTCCTCGCTCTTGCGGTCCAGATGGCGGACGTAGAAGGCCTGGGTCTCTTCCGGATGGCGCCGGTCCTCGATCAGGGCATCGCCGATGCGCAGGGTGATCGGCATGACCAGCACGCCGTGCTGGTCGAGAAACTCGCGCGGCAAGTCGCACGCCGAGTCCACCACGATACCGATGCGCATGTCAGTTCAGGCTTTCGACCAGCATGGCGCCGCCCAGGCCGCCACCGATGCAGATCGTCGCCACGCCGCGCTTCGCCTGGTTTCGGCGTAGCACTTGCAACAGGTGGAGGACGATGCGCGCCCCGGAAGCGCCGACCGGATGGCCGATAGCCACCGCGCCGCCATCGACGTTCAGCCTGTCCTCGGCAATCTTGCCGAAGGCACCCGGCAGTCCGAGTTGCTCGCGGCAATAGGTATCGTCCTGCCACGCCGCCTGGCAGCCGAGCACCTGCGCGGCAAAGGCTTCGTTCAGTTCCCAGTAGTCCACGTCGGCCAGGGTCAGGCCGTGGCGCTGCAGTAGCGGCGTCGCGGCATGCACCGGACCGAGGCCCATCTGCTCGGGCTCCAGGCCGGACCACTGGCTATCGACGATCTTGCCGATGGGCTTCAGCCCCCATTTCTGCACGGCCTCTTCCGAAGCGAGCAGCACCCAGGCGGCGCCATCGGTGATCTGCGAACTGTTGGCGGCGGTGACGTTGCCGTATTTCTTGTCAAAAAACGGCTTGAGCTTGGCCATGCCTTCCATGCTGGCGTCGGCGCGCACGCCGTCGTCTTCGGCGTAAACGGTGCCCTGGCCATCGACGACCGGCACGATCTCGTCGAGATGCCCGGCCCGCCGCCCGGCAAGCGCCTTCTGGTGGCTGCGCACGGCGAATTCGTCCATCTGTTTGCGGTCGATACCGAAGCGCCAGGCCAGGTTTTCCGCCGTCTGGCCCATCAGCAGGCCGACCACCGGATCGGTCAGCCCCTTCATCAGGCCGATGACCGGCGTCAGCAAGGCGGCCGGCTGCAGCTTGAGGAAATGCTGCAGCTTCTGGCCAGCCGTACGCAGCGACATCATGCCGGCGAACCAGCGCACCATCGCATCCGAGTACAACAGCGGAGCCCGCGACAGCGCATCGACGCCGCCGGCCAGCACCAGTTCGGAACGCCCGCACTGGATGTTGGCGATGGCCGAATCGATGGCCTGCATGCCGGAAGCGCAGTTGCGCATCACCGTCCACCCCGGCACCTTCTTGCCGCAACCGAGGCGCAGGGCGACCATGCGGCCGATGTTGGTCTCGTCCGGCGACGGCGCCGCGCAGCCGAGGATCACCTCGTCCAGATCGCTCGGCTCGAACGGCTGGCGCAGCAGCAGCGCCCTCCCCGCCTGGGTGGCGAGGTCGGAAGCCGCGAACGGTCCCGGCCCTTTCTGCGCCTTGAGGAACGGCGTGCGAGCGCCGTCAACTACGTAAATCGTTTTCATTGCATCGTCCTTGCCGGCCGCTCTGTCATTCCCGCGCAGGCGGGAATCCAGAGACTTTCCGGGCACATTTCTGGATTCCCGCTTTCGCGGGAATGACCATGGGTTCTCACGCCGCCATGCGGCTTTCGGCCGGCTTGTTGGCGGTGGCGACGTTGTAGTCGAACGGGAAATCATCGACATGGACGACGATGTCGCGCAGGTGGTTACGCCGCTTCATCACCTCGTACTCGGCTGCCGTGATCACCCCGGCCTCGAAGGCGACGATGGCGATGTCGCGCACATTGGCCTGCGGATTGTTGTCGAAACGCCCGTCCTTCTCGGCGGCGCGAATCTTCGCTTCGATCGGCTCGGCTTCCAGGGTCGCCTTGAGGGCCAGTTC
>DATGXM010000074.1:0-2384 GCA_035298985.1 Azonexus sp.
AAGCAACTGGGCGGCGAGCCGGCTTATGCGGCGGAAGTCGTGTCGAAGATCGCCGACGGGGATATGACGCTGCAAATATCGGTTCAGCCCGGCGATACCAGCAGCATGCTCGCAGCGACCAGGGCGATGGTGGAAAAGCTCGCGCAGATCATCGGCGAGGTGCGCGGCACGGCCGATTCATTGTCGAGCGCATCCGAACAGGTGAATGCCACGGCGCAGAGCATGAGCCAGGCTACGTCCGAACAGGCGGCGAGCGTGGAACAGACTTCCGCCTCGGTCGAGCAGATGTCGGCCTCGATCACCCAGAACACCGAGAACGCCAAAGTTACCGACGGCATGGCGACCCAGGCCTCGAAACAGGCCATCGAAGGCGGCGAGGCGGTCAGGCAGACCGTCGCCGCGATGAAACAGATCGCCGGCAAGATCGGCATCGTCGACGACATCGCCTACCAGACCAACCTGCTGGCCTTGAATGCGGCCATCGAAGCGGCGCGCGCCGGGGAACACGGCAAGGGCTTCGCCGTGGTCGCCGCGGAAGTGCGCAAGCTGGCCGAGCGTTCGCAGGTCGCCGCACAGGAAATCGGCGAACTCGCCGGAGGCTCGGTCGCGAAGGCCGAGACCGCCGGCAAGCTGCTGGACGAAATGGTGCCGGCGATCAACAAGACTTCCGACCTGGTGCAGGAAATCACTGCCGCATCGGATGAACAATCTGTCGGCGTCGGTCAGGTCAACACCGCGATGAATCAGCTCAACCGGGTCACCCAGCAGAACGCATCGAGCAGCGAGCAGCTGGCGGCGACCGCGGAAGAAATGAGCAGCCAGGCCACGAAACTGCAGAGCCTGATGGCCTTCTTCAAGGTGGATGCAGGCAGTCTTGCGATGGGGGGATTGCGCAAAGCCTAGGGCCGGCTTGGCGCGGGCATGCCTCCACGCACTCCCGGAAAATCAGTCAGGAGGTGGCGACATGGAACAGTGGCTGGAATACGAACATTGGTTGCATGAGGCAGCGGAACCGCAGTTTCTACTTGGCAACCTGAACGACGCGTCGGGCTGGTGCGGATGGTGGCAGTGGTGGGTGCTTCGTCCGGATTCGGCAGCACATGAAACCATGCCGCACATGGAGCCGGCACAAGCGGATTTTCACGTTTAAACGAGGAATGGATGATGTTGAAAAATTTCAGAATCAAATGGCGTTTGCTGGTTTCGATGGGGGTGGTGTTCGCATTCTTCATCGCCGCGATTTCTGTCGCGCTGGTGGGCATGCAGGACATCAAGAATCGCTTCATCGATTTCATCGACCACGATCAGGCACAGATGCTCGCCGTCGGCGAGATGTACGCCCAGGGACTGCAGATGGAACAGGCGCTGCGCAATATCGTGCTGGACCCGAACAACAGGAAGGCATTCGATAACCATGCGAGTGCAGCCAGGGATTTTCAGGCCGCGCATCGAACCGCAATGTCGCTGGCGCAGGGGAGCGGGCAGGCAGGGCGGTTGTTGCAGGAGGTCGCCGAATTGCGCGCCAGACAGGCGCCGGTGCAGGAGCAGGTGATGCTCCTGGCGCAAACCAGCCAGGCCGAGGCGATCGCATTCATCAACAAGGAAGAAACGCCGCTTTGGCGTGAAATCCGCACCCGGCTGATCGATTTGCGCAAACATCAGGGCGCGGAAGCCGAAAGCGCGCGAGCCGCGATGCTGGCAGAGGCCGGCAGCCGTTTCGACATGACGCTGATCGTCGCCGGCATCGCCCTGGCAATCGGCTCCATCGTGATCGCATGGCTCACGTCCAGCATCACGCTTCCGCTCCTCGCAGCGGTTGATGCGGCGAAGCGTCTGGCCTCCGGCGACCTGACGGGGCGCATAGCGATCACTTCACGCGATGAAACCGGGCAGTTGCTGGGGGCGATGCAAGATATCGTCGACCAGCTTTCCCGGGTCATCGGCGAGGTGCGCGGCACGGCCGATTCCTTGTCCAGCGCTTCCGAACAAGTGAGCGCCACGGCGCAGAGCATGAGCCTGGCCACTTCCGAACAAGCGGCGAGCGTGGAGCAGACCTCCGCCTCGGTCGAACAGATGTCCGCCTCGATCAACCAGAACACCGATAACGCCAGGGTCACTGACGGCATGGCCGCCCAGGCTTCGAAACAGGCTGTCGAAGGCGGCGAGGCGGTCAGGCAGACCGTCGCCGCGATGAAACAGATCGCCGGCAAGATCGGCATCATCGACGACATCGCCTACCAGACCAACCTGCTGGCCCTGAACGCGGCCATCGAGGCGGCTCGCGCCGGCGAGCACGGCAAGGGCTTCGCGGTGGTCGCCAGCGAGGTGCGCAAGCTCGCCGAGCGCAGCCAAACGGCCGCCAAGGAGATCAGCGTGCTCGCCTC
>DATGXM010000075.1:0-3768 GCA_035298985.1 Azonexus sp.
GCATTGCTGCCGCCGCCCACGCAGGCCACCACGGCATCGGGCTGCTGGGCCGCAATCTTCTGGTCCGCCAGCATGCTGGGCATCTGCTCGATGGCTTCCTTGCCGATCACGCTCTGGAAGTCGCGCACCATCATCGGGTAGGGATGTGGGCCGGCCACGGTGCCGATGATGTAGAAGGTGTTGTCCACATTGGCCACCCAGTCGCGCATGGCCTCGTTCAGCGCGTCTTTCAGCGTCCTGCTGCCCGACTCCACGGGCACCACGGTGGCGCCCAGCAGCTTCATGCGGAACACGTTGGGGCTCTGGCGCTTGACGTCCTCGCTGCCCATGTACACCACGCATTCCATGCCGTAGCGGGCGGCGACCGTAGCGGTCGCCACGCCGTGCTGGCCGGCACCGGTTTCGGCGATGACGCGCGGCTTGCCCATGCGCTTGGCGAGCATGGCCTGGCCGATGCAGTTGTTCACCTTGTGGGCGCCGGTGTGATTGAGATCTTCGCGCTTCAGGTAGATCTGCGCGCCGCCGAGCAGCTCGGACCAACGCTTGGCGTGGTAAATCGGCGACGGACGGCCGACGAAATGCTTCAACTCGTATTCGTATTCGGCGCGGAAGGCCGGGTCGGCCTGCGCGGCGGCATAAGCGGCCTTCAGTTCATCGAGTGCGCCAAACAGCGTCTCGGCGACGAACACACCACCATAGGGACCAAAATGGCCCTTGGCGTCGGGGAAGTTATATTGACTCATCGGCTTTCCGTACAGCCGCCACGAAGGCAGCGATTTTTGCGTGATCCTTGATGCCCTTGCCCATTTCCACCCCCGACGACACGTCGACCGCCACCGGCCGCACGCGCCGGACGGCGTCGCCGACGTTGTCCGCGTTCAGGCCACCGGAGAGCACCAGGTAACCGGGCAATCCAGGCGGAATCAGCGTCCAGTCGAAGACGTGGCCACCGCCGCCATAACCTTCGACAAAGGCATCGAGCAGCAGACCCCGGGCATCGGGAAACGAGCGGGCGAATTCTACCAGATCGAGACCCGGCCTCACCCGTGCCGCCCGCAGATAAGGCCTTGAAAAGCCGCGGCAATAGGCTTCGTCTTCGTCGCCGTGGAACTGCAGCAGGTTGATCGGCAGCGCCGCGCAGGCCGCTTGCACCGCGGCCGGCGCCTCGTTGACGAAGAGGCCGACGACATCGACGAAGGGCGGAATCCGCCTGGCCAGCTCGGCCGCCCGTTGCGGCGTCACATAGCGCGGACTATGCGGATACAGCACGAAGCCGATTGCGTCAGCACCGGCCGCCACCGCCGCATCGACATCCGCTTCGCGGGTCAGGCCGCAGATCTTGATACGCGTTCTCATGTCAGTATCCCATCGAGAAAATCGTCGGCCGGGTCAGGCAAGCCCCACTGCGGTTCATAGACCGGGCCGCGGAAATACAGCCCATCTGGCGAAAAGGTCGGGGCCGCCAGCTTGCGATCCTTCATGCCGAGCAATTCGTCGACCCAGCTCGCCGGCTGGGCGCCTTTGCCGATATAGACCAGGCTCCCGACCAGGTTGCGCACCATGTGATGCAGGAAGGCGCTGGCCTCGAAATCGAAAACCACCATGTTGCCATACGCACGGACCGCCGCCTGCGTCATCGTCTTGACCGGGGACTTGGCCTGGCACTCCGCTGCCCGGAAAGCCGAGAAATCATGCTCGCCGAGCAGAAGCGCCGCTGCCTGCTGCATGGCAGCGATATCGAGCGGCAGATGAAACCAGCCCACCCGCCCGTGCCACAAGCCCGGCCGCTGCGCACGATTGAGCAGCAGATAGCGGTAACGCCGGCCGCGGGCGCTGAAGCGGGCATGGAATTCATCGCTCACCGGCGTTGCCCAGCGCACGGCCACGCCGTCCGGCAAATGGGAATTGACGCCGCGCACCCAGGCGGTGAGCGGCCGATCGACATCGGTATCGAAATGGACGACCTGCTGCGTGGCATGCACCCCGGCGTCGGTGCGCCCGGCACAGAGCACCCCGACCGGCACGCCGGCGATCCGGCGCAGAGCGGATTCCAGCGCATCCTGCACCGTGCCACCACCGGCCTGGCTCTGCCAGCCACGGAAATTCGTGCCGCAGTATTCAACTCCCAGAGCAACTCTCACCACACCAGCCCCCCCAGCAAACCAGCAAGGCAACCCAGAACTACCATCGTATCCCGGGCTGCCCACGGAACGACCACCAGATCAAGCCTGGCCGGGCCATCAACCCAATGCGCATCGGTCAGCAGCATGTGCCGCCAGGCGCCTTTTTCGTGCGGCATTTGCAGATTGTCGAGAACCAGTGACAGGCGTACGACCAGGCGTTCGGCATGCAGGCCGAAGCAGCGACAGGGGCGCAGCAGCCCCCACAAACCGCTGACCAGCCCTTCCCGGCCCTGCCCGACGAACAGCCAGGCCAGCCAGAGCAGCATGACCAGCAGGCGGACCGCCTGCAAGCTGGCTTCAGCCATGCCCTCGTAGGTCGGCGCCAAGGGGCTGTCCAGCCACGCCTCGCCAGGTGCGTTATACGCAAGGATCAGCCACAGCGTCAGCAACAGCCAGCGGGCCCGGCGCACATAACCCAGCCAGCGCTGGACACTGCGCGGCGCCAGCACCAGGGCCGTGACCGCCAGCAGGGCCAGCCCGGCATAGCCAACAAACTGCACACCGACGACGGCGGCCAGCCAGACGATCAAGGCGCAAGACGGATGCAAATTCAGGCTCCCAAAATGCACATGGCCCCTCGCGGGGCCATGTGCCATTCGCAAACCTGAATTCTACCCGCCGATGCGGCCAAGTATCGTTTTGGCTTGCTCGACCAGATCGGCCGGCCCTTCGCCGACCACTTCCTGCAGCAGTTCGCGCGCCCCTTCCAGATCGCCCATTTCCTCGTAGGCCTTGGCCAGATCCAGCTTGGTATTGACTTCTTCCCACTGCGCGTCGCGGGCCGGGGCCTCGACTGTCGGTTCGGATGCCGCCACCGGCTCGGACGCCGCGGTCGGCGCAGCCACCTCCGGCAATTCCTCGACGGCTTCCGGCGGCTCGGCCGACAG
The DNA here is from genome assembly GCA_035298985.1 of Azonexus sp. Classification (GTDB taxonomy): domain Bacteria; phylum Pseudomonadota; class Gammaproteobacteria; order Burkholderiales; family Rhodocyclaceae; genus Azonexus. The sequence goes on from DATGXM010000075.1 coordinate 3,071, forward strand.
ATCGAGATTGATCGAACTGATATCGAAATCCGGACTGGCCATCGGTTCGCCCAGGAATACCGAATCGGTCAGCTTGACGTCGAACTCCAGCGAATCCGTATCGGCCCCACCGCTATTGACCACAGCGCCCGTCGGCCGCGCCGCATCCTGCTCGCCACTGAAATTGAGCAGATTATCGCCTCCAACGAAAGTATCGGTACCGGCCAGCGTATTGACCACCGTTTGCGTAAATGGCGAAACATCATCGGCAGCCGGTTCGGGGCTGGCCGACGTATCGACGGAACCGCCCTGGCCTTCAACGCCGACCCAGGTCCCGAGGCCGACGTCGAAATCGTCATTGACCGAGGCCGACGGCATGACCAGCGTGCCTTCCGGCGAGAAATCCGGCGTCTCCGCCGTGGCGCTGTCCGGATCGAGCAAAGGCGCCTCGGCGTTCAAATCGAAATCGATGGCCCCGACTTCCGGCTCCGGTGCGGCGACCGGCTCGTCGATGGCCAGCGGCATTTCCGGCACGGCCTCCGGCTCGACCACTTCGGCTGCCAGATCGAAATCCAGGGCATCCGCCTGAATTTGCGCCACCGCCTCATCGGCGGCCGGCTCCTGACTTTTCGCGACATCCTTCAATTCGGGGGCAATGGTCTGTTCGCCCAGATCGAAATCCAGGGTCATGCCATCGTTGGCAGCATCGAGATTGTCCG
>DATGXM010000076.1:0-6007 GCA_035298985.1 Azonexus sp.
CTTGCCGATCACGCGGTTGCGGGCGACGGCAGCGATGATGACGATTTCGGCCATGGCTCAGGTCCGGAATTGGCGCAGGTGTTCGATCAGGCCGCGCGTCGAGGCGTCCAGTTCCTCGCAGCCGGCCTCGCCGCGCAGGCAGGGGGCGAGGCGACCGGTCAGTTGCTTGCCCAGTTCGACGCCCCACTGGTCGAAGGAATTCAGGTTCCACAGCACGCCCAGGCAGAAGACCTTGTGCTCGTACAGCGCAATCAATTGGCCGAGCGTGAAGGGGCTCAGTTCGGGCAGCACCAGGGTGTTCGACGGCTGGTTGCCGGGGAAGCGGCGGAACGGCAGCAGGTGCTCCGGAATGCCGGATGCCCGCGCCTCGTCGACCGTCTGGCCGAAAGCCAGGGCCGACGACTGGGCCAGGCAGCTGGCGAGCAGGCCGCTGTGGTGGCCAGGCAGCGGAAAGTCCGACTGCCCTAGCGCGATGAAGTCGCTGGCGACCAGCGCACCGCCCTGATGCAGCAGCTGAAAAAAGGAGTGCTGGCCGTTGGTGCCGGCGGCGCCCCACAGGATGGGGTTGGTTGGATAGTCGATGGCCAGCCCGTCGCGGTTGGCGCGCTTGCCATTGCTCTCCATTTCGAGCTGCTGCAGGTGCGCCGGCAGCAGCGCCAGGGAATGGCTGTACGGAAAGACGCCCTGGCTGTGCGCATCGAGGAAGTTGGTATTCCACAGGGCGATCAGGGCCAAGGTCAGCGGCAGGTTGCTGTCGGCCGGGGCTGCGAAGAAGTGCTGGTCCATGTCGCGCGCCCCGGCCAGCAGGCGTTCGAAATTGCGGTAGCCGACGGCCAGCGCAATAGGCAAACCGATGGCCGACCACAGCGAGAAGCGGCCACCGACCCAGTCCCAGAATTCGAAGACGTTTTGCGGGGCGATGCCGAATTCGGCGGTCGCGGCCAGGTTGCTCGAGGCAGCGACGAAATGCCGGGCGACGACTGTTTCGTCGGACGCCGCCGATAGTATCCAGTTTCTTGCCGTGCGCGCATTGGCCATTGTTTCCAGCGTCGTGAAGGTCTTGCTGGCGACGATGAACAGCGTGCTGCGCGGATTGAGGCGGGTCAGCGTGCTGGCCAGGTCGGCGCTGTCCAGGTTGGAGACGAAATGCACGCGCAGGTCGGGGTGCTGCCAGGCGGCCAAGGCATGGACGGCCATGCGCGGTCCGAGGTCGGAGCCGCCGATGCCGAGATTGACGACATCGGTGATGCGCTCGCCGGAAAAGCCGCGCCAGCTGCCACTGTGGATCTGTTCGCAAAATCCGGCCATCCGCTGCAGGACGCCCTGGACTTCGGCCGGTGCCGTATCGCCGGCGCGCAAATCGACATGGCGCACCGCCCGGCCTTCGGTATGGTTGATCGCCTCGCCCGCGAGCATCCTCCGGCGCCAGCCGATGAAGTCGGCAGTTTCGGCGAGCCTGCGCAGCAAGCCCATCGTTTCACCGGTGATACGCTGTTTCGAATAATCGAGCAGCAAGCCATTCTGTGTGAGCGAAAAACGGTCAAAACGCTGTCCGTCGGCGGCGAACAGGGCGCGCAGGTGCTGCGGGCGCAGGATTTCGGCATGCGCGGCGAGCGCTTGCCAGGCCGGGGTGGTGGTCAGTGTCATGGCCAGATCGTCAGTCCGGGGCGTGGGCAGGTGGTGGGTCGGAGGGCACGGATGCGGTTGTCCTGTCGCAATCGGATTCGACTGCCGGCATGATTGTCTCAAATCCCGCTGGCGGCTGGGAATACGTCTGCCGTGAACGAGAGTGAAATCCTGTCGGCTGAGTGCAGCGCACATGATAAAACGATAGTGAGCCGGATGCCGCATTGCCGGCGCTTTGCCCGGCCCACCTCCGCCGATGCCGGCCCGCCTCGCGTTCCGGCGACTCCCTGGTCAAGCACAGCCATGGCTTATCCTTCGTCGGGCCATTCGCCGGCTGGCGGACAGAGGTGCTGGGCAAGCACGGCCGACAACTGCTCGAAGTTGAGCGGTTTGGTCAGGAAGCCGTCCATCCCCGCATTCAGGCAGCGCTGCCGGTCTTCCTCGAAGGCGCCGCCGGTCAGCGCGATGATGGGCACGCGAGCCCGCCCGCCTTCCTGCTCCCAGCGCCGAATATGTTCGGTGGCGGTCAGTCCGTCCATGACCGGCATCTGCACGTCCATCAGCACCAGGTCGGGCCGCTGGCTGCCGGTAATGAAATCGACGGCTTCCTGGCCATTCCTGACGCTCACGGCGCGAATGCCCAGCTTGCCGAGCAGGGCTTCGACAATCTTGCGGTTGGTCGTATTGTCTTCCGCGATCAGCACCTGTCCGCTCGCCCGCAAGGCCGCTTCGCGCTGGGTGTGCGGTGGCCCCGGGCGTGCCGTTTTCCGGCTGTCCTGCTGCTCGGGCTGCAGCGTGGCCGGAATACGGAACCAGAAGCGCGAGCCTTTGCCGACTTCGCTGCTGACGCCGGCTTCGCCTCCCATCAGGCGGGCCAGGTTGCGGGTGATCGACAGGCCCAGCCCGGTGCCGCCGAATTCGCGCGTGGTCGAGGTGTCGGCCTGGGTGAAGGGGCGAAAGAGCAGTGCCTGCTTGTCGGCGGGAATGCCGATGCCGCTGTCGGTAACCGAAAATTCGAGCATGGCCTGGTGGTCCGTTGACTCGATCAGGTCGGCTTCGATGCGCACAAAACCCTGGTGGGAAAATTTGATGGCGTTGCCGACCAGGTTGGACAGGATCTGGCGCAGACGGATCGGGTCGCCCCGGTAGCGCTGGTTCGCCGGGCCCCGCCAGTCCGCATCGAGGGCCAGACCCTTGGTTTGGGCCAGTTGCGCAAACAGGCTGGCGGTTTCCTCGATGATGTGCTGCGGGCTGAAGACCTCGTTCTGCAGTTCGAATTTTCCGGCCTCGATCTTGGACAGGTCGAGGATGTCGTTGAGCAAGGCGAGCAGGATCTGCCCCGAACTCATGATGGTCCGCGCGTATTCGTGGCGTTCGGCCTCGGTGACTTCATCCATCAGCAGCAATTGCGCCATGCCGAGCACGCCGTTCAGCGGGGTGCGTATTTCGTGGCTCATGGTGGCCAGGAAACGGCTTTTTTCGGTATTGGCGGTTTCCGCCTGCTGCTTCAGGGCGAGCAGGTTTCTGGCGTCATCTTCGCGTTGCTTGAGCAGTCGGACCAGCAGCACGAATACCAGGGTCAGGATGGCCAGGCTGCCGCCGACGACCAGCACGATGGCCGATACGGAACGTCGCCAGTTGGCGAGATAAAGGTCTTCGGTAATCGTCGCATTGACGATTACGGGAAACTGGTCGAGCAGCCGGGGCGAGCCCATGCGGGCCTCGACGACGCTGCCCGAGGCGAGGCGCTCGCCGTCGGTGATGACGACGCCGCTCTGTTGCTGCATGACCTCGATCACCAGGTGCGAGGAACCGCTCAGGTTGGGCTTGCCGAGGACCTCGTCGTTATGCGGCCAACGCGCCAGGTAGCGGAAGTCCCGGCGCAGCATGGACAGCGATGCCCCTTCGCCGAGATGGATGTGCTGGAAGAAATCCTCGAAGAAGTCGACCGACAGGCCGACCAGCGCCAGGCCCATGAACTGGCCGTCGGCATCGTTCAGGCGCCGGGAAAGATAGAAAGTCCATTTGCCGTTGCCCTTGTTCTTGACGGGCATGCTGACGTAGCTTTTTATCGTCGGGTCGTTGAGGTGGGCCTGGTAGTAGTCGCGATCGGACAGGTCGATGGCCGGTGGCGGCCAGGCGCGGGTGAAGTTGATGACCTTGCCGTGGCGGTCGGTGATGGTGGCCACGTCGATCTGCGGCAGCCCCTCGATCTTGTCGCGCAGCATGCGATGGATGGCCTGGCTCGACATCTGTTGCTGCATGTCGGCCGAGGATCGTATGCCGGACGCTTCGATGCGCTCGACCATGCCGAGCAGGACCCGGTCGGCGGAAGACAGCGATTGGGCGACGTTTTCACCGATGGTGAGCGAAATGTTGCCGAGCTGGGTCTGCCATTCGTCGATCGCTTCCTGGCGCAGGCTCCAGGCGAGCAGGGCCGCGCTGGCGCAAAGAATGATCCCGACCAGAACGCCGAACAAGCCGGCCAGCGCGCTGGGGCGATGGAGGAGGGAGCGAATGCGTTCGCGCATGGTGCGCGATTCTACCGGTATCGGCCGCCAGGCGCCCGTGCTTCGCGGCGGCTTGACGGTAAGATGGGCGCTCCATCCCCTCTGCCGCTGCGCATGACAAACTTTCTCCGATACCCCATGACATTCGCGCTCTGCCTGGCGACCGCCGCCTGTGCCTTATTCCCGACGTGGCACTGGGCCAGGCCGGATGCCAGCGAGGCCGACTACGCGACCGATGAAACCCAGTGCAAGGCGAAAACCTATTCCGGAACCGATGGCATGGTGACCCATGCCAGCGTTCGCCGCATGCATGCCTGCATGGAGGCCAAGGGCTGGATCAAGGTTCCCAACTGAGTGGTGGGCCCGGCGTCCCGGTCGATCCGGAGTGCCGGGAAGCGGCTTCAGACGGCTACCGGTGCGGGGATATGCGGATGCGGATCGTAGTCGTCGAGGCGGAAATCCTCGAAGCGGAAGGCGAAGAGGTCCTTCACTTCCGGGTTGATCCACATCGTCGGCAGCGGGCGCGGTGCGCGGCTCAGTTGCAGTTTGGCCTGCTCGAAGTGGTTGGCGTAAAGGTGGGCATCGCCGAAGGTGTGCACGAAATCACCCGGCTGGTAGCCGCAAACCTGCGCCAGCATCATCGTGAGCAGCGCATACGAGGCGATGTTGAAGGGCACCCCGAGGAAGATGTCGGCCGAGCGCTGGTAGAGCTGGCAGCTCAGCTTGCCGTTGGCGACATAGAACTGGAACAGGCAGTGGCAGGGCGGCAGCGCCATGCTATCGACGTCGCCCGGATTCCAGGCGGAGACGATGTGGCGGCGCGAATCCGGATTGTGCTTCAGGCTGTGCACCAGTTGCGTGATCTGGTCGATCAGCCGACCGTCCGGCGTTTCCCAGCGCCGCCATTGCTTGCCGTAGACCGGGCCGAGGTCGCCATTTTCGTCGGCCCATTCGTCCCAGATGCGGACGCCGTTGTCCTGCAGGTACTTGATGTTGGTGTCGCCCTGGATGAACCACAGCAGTTCGTGGATGATGGACTTGAGGTGCAGCTTCTTGGTGGTCATCACCGGGAAGCCCTGGCTCAGGTCGAAACGCATCTGCCAGCCGAAAACCGAGCGGGTGCCGGTGCCGGTGCGGTCGGACTTGTCGTTGCCGTTGTCCAGTACGTGGCGCATCAGGTCGAGATATTGCTGCATCGAGCGGGTATCCGGATGAAGAGACGAAATGAGCATTTTACTTGTTGATCCGCCGGTCGGGGCGACAGGATGCAGGCGCCGACAAGATACAAAATTCGTCGCAGATGGGAAAAATATCCGCTTTTTGGTGTAAAAATCACAATTTGCACTGCACACACATTGAAAACGGGGAACGTCGTGTTCGATAAGGTAGCAACGCTGGGCGGTATTTTTGGCCAAAAGAGCGATCATCCGCTGGCCAATCCGCGCGAGATGCGCAAGATCCTGAACGACTTGCCGAAAGACAACGCTTTCAAGGCGCAGGACGAGATTACCGGCTGGCTCGAATCGGTCACCGGCGTCGACGACTTCCCGGTGGATCGCCTGTACGACGTGGCGCAGGCCCTCGAGGAGGCTGCCCAGCCGCACCTGAAAAAGCTGTCGCGCGAATATTTTCAGGCGGCCCGGCTATCCCGTTCCGAGGAAAAGCGGCTGTGGTCGATCAATTACGGCTTCTGGAGCCTGCTATCGGTCGCCTACGAGCGTTGCCTGGGCAAGGTCGCCGACAAGCCGCGGCCCGGCGAATTGCCGAAATCCGTCCTGCCGGCGCTGTCGGCCAGCCTGATCGCGGCTCTCGGCAGCGTGCTGAAATGGGAGCAGTTCCACTATGGCCCGCTACGCGCCGAATTGTGGCGG
>DATGXM010000077.1:0-3760 GCA_035298985.1 Azonexus sp.
GCGGACATCGACTTTCACCGTCTTGCTGCCGCCGACCCGCTCGAATTCGCCTTCCTGCAGCACGCGCAGCAGCTTGGCCTGGAAGGCCGGGGAGACTTCGCCGATTTCATCGAGGAACAGCGTGCCGCCGTGCGCTTGTTCGAAGCGGCCCTTGCGCGCTTCGACGGCGCCGGTGAAGGCGCCGCGCTCGTGGCCGAAGAGTTCGGATTCGAGCAGGTTTTCCGGCAGGGCGGCGCAGTTGAGCTTGACGATGGCGGCGCGGGCGCGCGGCGAGTTGTAGTGGATGGCGTTGGCGATCAGTTCCTTGCCGGTGCCGGTTTCGCCGCGGATCAGCACCGTGGTGTTCCACTTGGCGACCATGCGCGCCTGGTCGAACACCCGGCGCATCACCGCCGAGCGGCCGACCATGCTGTCGAAGCCGAACTGGTGGCGCACGGTACGGCGCAGCAGGTCGCGTTCCTCGAGCAGCGAGGATTTTTCCTGCGCCACTTCCTGCGACAGGCGCAGGCTCTGGCCGATCAGGTTGGCGACCATTTCGACGAACTGGGCGCGCTCCTCGAGCAAACCGTCCTCCGGGCCTTCCGGCTGCACGGCGAGCACCCCCTTGAGTTCGCCGCCGGCCTTGATCGGTACGGCGATGAAGGGCAGCTCGGGGTCGTAGACGCGAGTGCGGTTCAGGAAATTGGGTTCGTCGGCGACGCGCGGCAGCTTGATGGTGCGCGGCCGTTCCAGCACCAGGCCGATGATGCCTTCGCCAGGGCCGTACTGGGCGTCGTCCTGGATCAGGCCGTCCGGGCTGTAGATGGAGTGGATGCTGAGCTTGCCGCTTTCCGGATCGACCACGGCGATCAGGCCGCGCGCCAGGCCGGCCTCGTCGTGCAGGACGCGCAGCACGTCGCGCAGGGTTTCGTTGAAGTCGAGCGAACGGCTGAGCACCCGGCTGACCGCGTAGAGCGCAGCGAGGAGCAGGATGTTCAGCTCGTGCGTTCGGCAGTAGCCGCCGCTGGGCGGGCATTCCTCGTTGCCGTTGGCGATGTGGATGTGATCGTGCATGCTGTTCTCGTTGTTGTTATTCAGATCGGGTCCCCGTCGATGCGCAGCTCGACGATCGCCGCGCAGCCGCCGCTCGGGCTTTCGTCGAGATCGATGATGCCGCCATGGTCGGCCACCACCTGCTGGGCGCGCGACAGGCCGGTGCCGATGTGCTTGCCGCTGCCGTTCTTGGCCGTGAAGAAGGGCTCGAAGGCCTTGACCCGCCATTCGGTCGGGATGCCTGGGCCGGTGTCGAGGACCGAGACGACGATGCGGCCATCCACCGTTTCCGAAATCAGGCTCAGTTCGCGCCGTTTCCAGCCCTTCACGTTCATCGCCTCGATGGCGTTGTCCACCAGCGCCTTGAACAGCATGCGCAACTGCAACGGCCGGCCGAGGATGGTCGGCACGGTGGCCGCCGGCTGCCAGTCGACCACCACGCCGGCGGCGAGCAGGCGGGGCGTGCTGACTTCGAGCACGTCGCGCAGGATTTCGTTGATATTCACGCCGACGACAATTTCCTGCGGGCTTTGCGGGATCACCTGGCGCAGGGTTTCCATGTGCTCGCGGCTGCTGCCCAGGGCCAGTTGCAGCATCGAGGCGGTATTCGGGTCGCGCCGCTGGAGCACGGCGATGGCCGAGGCCATCACGTTCATCGGCTCCTCCAGGCGGAAGAGGGCGGCCGACAGGCCTTCGCGGATTGCCGCCGTGCGCTCCTCCTCGGCCAGCACGGCCTGCAGGGCTGAAGCACGCGCCTTTTCCTGCTCCTCGCGCAGGCTGGTGATGTCGGAGATGACCAGCAGCAGGCCGGGCTGGCCGGCCGCGCAGAAGTAGCTGTCGGCGCAGTCGCTGTGGATGTCGATGACCGACGAGGTGGCGGACAGCCAGCGCGGACGCCGGCCGTGGCGGTCGATGCGCGCTTCGCGGCTGGCGAAGGCGCAGCGGCCCGGGTCGGTGGACAGGGTGTCGTGCCAGCCGGGAACCAGGATGTCGAGCAGGGCGTGCGCCGGTTCCTTGGTGCGCAGGTCGGTGACCAGCTTCTTGTATTCCTGGTTGTCGAGAATGACGCGGCCGGTCGGGTCGAGCAGGGCGAAGGCCATCGGCGCGGCATCGACCACCGATTCGATCAGGTGCTTCTGGTTGCGCACCACGCGCTCCAGCCGGTGCAGTTCGGTGATGTCGCGGTGCATGCCGAGGAAATGCGTGGTCTTGCCCGCCGCATCGACCACCGGCGAGATGCTCAGTTCGGCCAGGTAGAGTTCGCCGTCCTTGCGCCGGTTGAGCAGCTTGCCCGACCACGGTCGCTGGGCCGACAACTCGGTCCACATCGCCTGGTAAAGCTCGGGCGGGGTAGTGTGGTTGGACAGCACCGACTCGTTCTTGCCGATGATCTCGTCCGCCGCATAGCCGGTGACGCGGGTGAAGGCCTCGTTGGCGAACAGGATGTTGGCCTTGGCATCGGTGATCGACACCGCGAGGTCGGCCTGGTCGACAGCCTGGCGATACGCTTCCGGCGGGAGCGCGGCGCGGGATGCGGCTTTGGCTGCTGCATCGGCAGGCTGTTTGGCACGCTGGGCAACTGGCATCGGAGTCTCCGTCAATTCATGTTTCCCCGTCCTTAGCAGGTTCCGTGCCGCCGTTGTGCACTGCACACAATGTGTCGATACGACGGGGCTTTGGGGGAAATGCGACGAATGGCGTGTCAGGTTTGCGACAGACTGGGCGGCCGGAAATGCACCGAATGTGTGCGTCATGCACCGGAAGCCGCATCAGCGTGGGGTTCATGCTGCGCTGCAGCGATTGGCACGCCTTATGCAGTAGGAGGGCAAAACATCGAGCAAGCCCACCATGATAACGACATCTCAAGCCCTGCCCATCGCCAGCCAAGCCAAAATGTTCCGGCATGGCCTCATCCTTGGCCTGTTCTGCCTCGGCTTCGGACTGCTGCTGGCGATTACCGACGAGATCACCCTCGACAACATTGCGGCACGGGCGATGGAGGACAAGCAGAATTCGCTCGGCCAGGTCCTGCCCGACGACCTGCACGACAACAACCCGGTGACCGACACGCTGGAGCTGGCCAATGCCGAAGGCCGGCCGGTGACCATCTACCAGGCTAAGAAAGGCGGCAAGGTGACCGGCGTCGCCTTCGAAATCTTCGGCACCGGCTATGCCGGCGAAATCAAGCTGATGATGGGCATAGCCGCCGACGGCAAGGTGCTCGGCGTGCGCGTGCTGGCGCACAAGGAAACGCCGGGCCTGGGCGACAAGATCGAGGCCAAGAAAGGGCCCTGGATCGAGCGCTTCACCGGCCTGTCGGTCGGTAATCCGCCCATCGAGCGCTGGAAGGTGAAGAAGGACGGCGGCGATTTCGACCAGTTCGCCGGCGCCACCATCACGCCGCGCGGGGTGATGGCGGCCATCCGCGGCGGCCTGGAATTCTTCGCCGAACACAAATCCCAACTGACGAAGGCAGACTGACATGGCAGACAGCGACTACAAGACGATCGTCAAGGACGGTCTGTGGGACAACAACGGCGTGTTCAGCATGCTGCTCGGCATGTGCCCGACCATGGCGATGACCACCAGCGCTACCAACGGCTTCGGCATGGGGCTGGCGACGGCGGTGGTGATGGCGGCTTCCAGCTTTCTGGTCGCCGTCTTCCGCAACCGCATCACCACCGAGGTGCGGATTCCGGTCTATATCCTGATCGTCGCCGCCATGGTG
>DATGXM010000078.1:0-1529 GCA_035298985.1 Azonexus sp.
TTGGTCTCTGTCGCATTGACGTAGGCCTGCTGCCGGGATGGCGTGTAGATCGTCGGCGCCGCCGGCGGCGACAGGTCGTTGTGGCCGGACAGGCGCACCAGGGAGCGCACCAGGACAGACCAGCGCGTACCGGTGTTCAGGTAATCGGTGATGCCAATGAAGCTGGCCAGCTTGTAGCCCAGGGCCGACGGACTCGATAGCATCCCCTGGGCCGCCTGCAGCGTATCGGCCGCCCGGTTGGCGTAGTTCAACGCATCGAGGCCGGGCACGCTGCCGCCGCCGATTACCTTGGTCAGCGTCGACAGGTTGCCGTTCGCCGCTGCGCTGACGAAGTCCTGGAAGCCATCCACCTTGAAGCGGCTGGCAAAGTTGTTCACCGATGCCACCTCGATCTTCTCGGCGGCGATCCGCGACTGCGCCTGGGTCGAATCCGAAGCGGCCGGATAGGCCACCTCGCCGGATTCGACGAAGGACATGACGACGCGCGCATGGCCGAGCGAACGGCTAAACGAGATCTTGCCCGGCTCCCGCAGGCTGACGGTCAGCGTGCCGAACCAGGGATGCACCAGCGTGCCCGGCCCCGGTTGTTCCAAGGCATCGAGCAGCTTCTTGGCCTGGTCGACGTAGTCATCACCGACCAGGAAACCCTCGACCTCGTTCAGGCGCGCCGCCCGCCCGAGATCTTCAGACCAGGACTTGTCGCGCTGCGGATACTCGTGCAGTACGTTGCGCCGGCCCGCGGCGACGTCGGCCGCTTCCACCTGGAAGGGCACACCGCGCCAACTGGCTGGACGCAGGTTGTCTGAGAGTCGTTTTGCTGCGGCCATCTTTATCGACGTCCCTTTATTCGGTTAGCATGGACCGCCCAAAACACTGGAGATCCAAATGAAAAAGACTGTCGCCATCGCCATGGCAACCTGCATCGCAACCAGCTCGGCGCCGGCATTGGCAGCCTGCAACACCGAACCGGCCCTCGAGCTGCGCAATGCGTTCATCACCCAATACGCAGGACGAGGAGCATCCAAGGGCGAAGCCTTGGACAAGGTTGCCAAAGAGGCCGGGTGCATCTTCGACGTGATGGCTGACCGCCTAACGGTCAAGGCCTACACAAGGATCATCAAAGACATGCAGGCCGGCCGGAAACCCGGGGCCGAGATGGATGCACTCGTCCCCGAGTTCAAGAAAAACTGCGTTCAGCCCGGCTAGGGCATACCGAGCGCAAAGGAGCGATAGCCCACATCGGTGTTGATCGGAACGTCGCCCCCCCGGGTTTGCTCGACGCGCATGCCAGCCGGCGCCCCTTGGAAGCTGACCTTGATTTCGCCCGAGGCCTTGACCTGGTTCGCGCCGACCAGATTGGATCGTGCCGGCGCCGAATCCTGCGGATGCAGCTTGTCGTAGATCCACGTCCCCAGGCTGGCGTTCTTGTCGCCGGTCAGCTTCTGGATACCCGGGTTGATCAGGTTGTCGTTCAGCCAACCGCCGATCTGCCAGCCGGCCACCGCCGCACCAGCCAGGCCGGCCGCTGC
>DATGXM010000079.1:0-2514 GCA_035298985.1 Azonexus sp.
GCCGGCGCCGGCAGCCTGGGCGTGCTGCTCGGTGGCGCCGCGATCTACCATGGGCAGGAGGAAATCCGCCCACCCCTGGGTGCCGGCCCGGCCCCCGTGGCCACCGACCTCAGCCGGGCGATTGCCCTGATCCGGCGCAGCCTGTGGCTCTGGTTGGCCGCTTTTTTCGTGATTGGATTCCTGCATGCTTGAACATGGCGGCCGCCTGCGCGAAGCCGCAGCGCACTACGACATTCCGCTGGCCGACTGGGTCGACCTGTCCACCGGCATCAACCCTGAAGCCTGGCCGGTTCCGGCCCTGTCCGCCGCCGCCTGGCAGCGCCTGCCGGAACCCGGCGACGGCTTGGAGACCGCGGCCGCCGCATATTACGGCAATGCCAACCTGCTGCCGGTGGCCGGTTCGCAGGCCGCCATCCAGTGGCTGCCTGCGCTGCTGCCCAAAGCCGTGGTCGCCTGCATCGCCCCCCTCTACGCCGAACATCCGCAAGCCTGGCAACACGCCGGCCACAAGCTGCGCTTCCTGCAGAACGCCACCCTGCCGCGTGCCCTGACCGCGGCGACGCCCTACGTGCTGCTGTGCAACCCGAACAACCCGACCGCCGACCGCCACCCGCACGACGTGGTCGTCGACGCCGCCCAGCAGCTGAAGAAGCGCGGCGGCTGGCTGATCGTCGACGAGGCGTTCATCGACCCGACGCCGGAAATGAGCCTGACCCCGCTGGCCGGCACCGGCGAGGCGCCGAACCTGATCGTCTTCCGTTCGCTCGGCAAGTTCTTCGGCCTGGCAGGTGCCCGGGTCGGTTTCCTCTTCGCGGCGCCCGACCTGCTGGCCCGCATGAGCGAGGCGATGGGGCCGTGGACCATCAGCGGCCCATCGCGCGAAGTCGCCCGCCAGGCGCTGCTCGACACCGCCTGGCAAAGCGCCGCCCGCCCCCGCCTGCTGGCCGCCGGCGAACGCCTGCACGCCTTGCTCGCCCCGCTCGGCGAGGTCAAGTCGACTGCCCTGTTCGCCACCCTGACCTCACCGCACGCCACTGAACTGCATGAACACCTGGCGCGCCGCGCCATCCTGACCCGGCGCTTCGACCAGCAAGCCCTGCTCCGCTTCGGCTTGCCCGGCGACGATGCCGGCTGGCAACGCCTGGCCCAGGCCCTGTCCGAATGGAAACCGGCATGAAACTCACGCTTCTCGCAGCGGCCCTTGTCCTCTCCGGCTTCGCGCACGCCGACCTCGTCGTCAAGGACGACACCGGTCAGGAAGTCCGCCTCAAGGCCCCGGCCAGGCGCATCGTCGCCCTCGCCCCGCATATCGCCGAAAGCCTCTATGCCGCCGGCGCCGGCGACAAGCTGGTGGGCACCGTCGATTACAGCGACTATCCGCCGGAAGTGAAGAAAGTGCCCCGCGTCGGCGGCTATTCGCGCATCGATCTCGAAGCCGTCGCCGCGCTCAGGCCCGACCTCGTGCTGGCCTGGGAAAGCGGCAACAACATGCCGCAGATCAACAAGCTGAAGGCGCTCGGCCTGACCGTCTATGTGTCGCAGCCGAACCGGATGGAAAACGTCGCCGACCAGCTCGAGCGTCTCGGCCAGCTGGCCGGCAGCGAAGCCGTCGCCAAGCCGGCGGCCGAGCGCTTCCGGCAGAAACTGGACAGCCTGCGCAAGGCCAATGTCGGCAAGCCCAAGGTGCGCGTCTTCTACCAGATCTGGAAAACGCCGCTGATGACCGTCGGCGGCCCGCAGATCATCAGCGACGCCATCAAGCTGTGCGGCGGCGACAACATCTTCGGCCACCTCGCCAAGATGGCACCGACGGTCAGCGTCGAAGCCGTACTCGAAGCCGATCCCGAAGCCATCATCGCCACCGGCATGGGCGATTCCCGGCCGGAATGGCTGCACGACTGGGACAAATGGACCCAGCTGACCGCCGTCAAGCGCGACAACCTGTTCCACATCAACCCCGACATCATGCAGCGGCACACGCCGCGCATACTCGACGGCGCCGAGAAACTCTGCGCCCATCTCGATGTCGCAAGAAGCCACCGTCCTGCCAAATAAGAACACCATGCCCCGCCTGCCCCAACGCATCGTCTGCCTGACCACCGAAACCGTCGAAGTCCTCTACGCCCTCGGCGAACAGGACCGCATCGTCGGCATTTCCGGCTACACCGTCCGGCCGCCCGCGGCGCGCAAGGAAAAGCCCAAGGTCTTCGCCTTCACCAGCGGCGACATCGACAAAATCCTGGCCACCCGGCCCGACCTGGTGCTGACCTTCTCCGACCTGCAAAGCGACATTTCGCGCGACCTGATCAAGGCCGGCGTGCCGGTCTATGCCTTCAATACGCGCAGCGTCGAGGACATCCTGGGCATGATCGAAACCGTCGGCCGGCTGGTCGGTGCCGAAACCCGGGCGCAAACTATCGTCGGCGGACTGGAAGGCGAAATCGCCACCATCCGCACCCGCGCCGCCGAGCGCCTGGCGCGCACCGGCAAGAAGCCGCGCGTCTATTTCGAGGA
>DATGXM010000080.1:0-1717 GCA_035298985.1 Azonexus sp.
CCTACCAGAGCCGCGAGGTCGTCGAGGCGATGAACGCGGACTCCGGCGTCGACCTCGAGTCGCTCAAGGTCGACGGCGGCATGGTGCAGAACGACCTGCTCATGCAGTTCCAGGCCGACCTGCTCGGCGTGCCGGTGGTTCGCCCGCAGGTCACCGAAACCACGGCGCTCGGCGCCGCCTACCTGGCCGGGCTGGCCGTCGGTTTCTGGCAGGACGAGGCCGAGCTGAGCGCGCTGTGGCAAGCCGAACGACGCTTCGAACCGGCCATGCCGGAGGCCCGACGCGCCGCCTTGTTCGCCGACTGGCGACGCGCCGTCGAGCGCAGCCTGCACTGGGCCGCAGCCGAATGACGGGCACGCCGCTACCGTCTGCCGACCGCCTGGCCGCCCTGCGCGACGGCAAGCCATGGGACATACTGATAATCGGCGGCGGCGCCAGCGGCCTGGGCGCGGCGGTCGATTCCGCCGCCCGCGGCTATCGCACGCTGCTCGTCGAGGCGCGGGATTTCGCTTCCGGCACCTCGTCGTGCAGCACCAAGCTGATCCACGGCGGCGTGCGCTACCTGCGCCAGGGCGACTTCGCGCTGGTCAGCCATGCCCTGCACGAACGCAGCTACCTGCTCGCCAATGCCTCTCACCTGGTGCATCCGCTCGCTTTCGTCATCCCGGCCTGGGGGCACGGCGATCGGCTGCTCTACGCCAGCGGCCTCAAGCTCTACGACCTGCTGGCCGGCCGGCATGGCCTGGCCGCCTCGGCCAGCCTGAACCGGCAGGAAGTCATCGCCGCCCTGCCCGGCCTGCGTTCCGCCGGCCTATGTGGCGGCATCCGCTACTGGGACGGCCAGTTCGACGATGCCCGGCTGGCCGTCACACTGATGCGCACCGCCAACGACCTCGGTGCCAGCTGCCTGAACTACCTGCCCGTCACCCGGCTGCTCAAGAGCGGCGACCGGATCGCCGGCGCCGTGCTACGCGATGCCGAAAGCGGCGACGAATTCGAAATCCAGGCCCGTGTCGTCATCAACGCCACCGGCGTCCATGCCGACCACGTCCGCCAACTGGACGAGCCGACCGTGGCGCCGCTGCTGACGCCGAGCCAGGGCATCCACCTCGTGGTCGATGCCGATTTCCTGCCCGGCCAGCAGGCGCTGATGATCCCGGAAACCGAAGACGGTCGCGTCATGTTCGCCATTCCCTGGCAGGGCAAGGTGCTGCTCGGCACCACCGACACGCCGCGCCCCGACCTGCGCCAGCTCGACGACCCGCAGCCGCTGGCCGAGGAAATCGACTTCCTGCTGCGTACCGCGGCTGGCGTCTTGACGCAACCGCCGACCCGCGCCGACATCCGCAGCGCCTTCGCCGGCCTGCGCCCGCTGATCCACCCCAAACACAACAGCGACCGGCAGACCACCTCGGCCTTGTCGCGCGAGCATGCCGTGATGGTCAGCGCCAGCGGCCTGATCACCATCGCCGGCGGCAAATGGACTACCTATCGGCGGATGGGCGAGCAGGTTGTCGACCGCGCCGCCCAGGTCGCCGGACTGCCCCGTGCACCGAGCATGACCCGCACGCTGAAGCTGCATGGCTGTCCGCCGGCGCCGGGTGGCGACCCGCTAGGCACCGATGCACCGCTGCTGGCCGAACTGCCGGGCAACGACCGCCTGCTCCACCCGGCCTTCCCCTACAGCGAGGCGCGCGTCCGCTTCGCCATCCGCCAC
>DATGXM010000081.1:0-1957 GCA_035298985.1 Azonexus sp.
AGGTGTCGCCCTGCTCGAAGGGCTGGAACAGGCGCGACAGGTTGTCGGCGGCGATGCCGATGCCGGTGTCACTGACCTCGCAGTAGATGGTCACGCTGCCGTCGCTCTGGCCGACCAGTCGGGTGCGCAGGATGATTTCGCCGCCTTCGGTGAATTTGATGGCGTTGGACAGGAAATTGAGCAGGATCTGCTGGATGCGCATCGGGTCGCCGCGCACGGTGCGCGGCATGGCCGGGTCGAATTCGCAGCGGATGGGCAGGTGCTTGGCCTCGGCGCGCGGCGTGACGAGTTCGCAGGCGATCAAGCAGACCTTGTCCAGCGAAAAGTCGGTGTGCTCGAGGACCAGTTTGTCGGCCTCGATCTTGGAGATGTCGAGGATGTCGTTGATGATGGCCAACAGGTGATGGGCGGCGTCGGTCACCTTGCTCAGTCGCTTGAATTGCTCGGTATCGGTGGTGCTGCGCTGGGCCAGGTGGGTGAGGCCGATGATGGCGTTCATCGGGGTGCGGATTTCGTGGCTCATGTTGGCCAGGAAGGTACTCTTCGCCCGGCTGGCCGATTCGGCTTCGTCCTTGGCCCGGATCAGCTGCTCGGTCCGTTCGTCCACCAGCTTTTCCAGATGCTGCCGGTAGTTTTCCAGTTCGGTCTGGATGCGCTTTTTCTCGGTGATGTCTTCCTGGATGCCGAGATAATGGGTCACCCGTCCGTCCGGCTGGCGGACGGGGGAAATGATCGCCTTTTCCTCGAACAGCGCGCCATTCTTGTGGCGGTTGATGAATTCCCCCCGCCAGACTTCGCCGCGGGCCAGGGTGCGCCACAGGTCATGGTAAACCGTCGGCAAGGTCTGGCCGGAACCGAGCAGGCTGGGGTTGCGCCCGATCACTTCCTCGGGGCGGTAGCCGGTGTTGCGAACGAAGGCGTCGTTGATGTATTCGATCTCGGGAACGGTATTGGTAATGACGATGCTGTGCGGACTCTGCTCGATGGCCAGCGACAGCTTGCGCAGCTGTTCCTCGGCTTCGTGACGTTCGGTGATGTCCTGCACGGTACCGACTGCGGACACCGCCTGTCCGCTATCGTCGAAGCGGATGTTGGCCCGCTCGCGGACCCAGCGGACCCGCTCGCCGACCACGATGCGGTGCTCGCTGTCGTAATCCCGGCCGTGCAGCGCCGCCGTCCAGTCGGCCACGACACGCTCGCGGTCCTCCGGGTGGATGCGTCCGACGAAATCGGCCAGCTGCAGCGGTGTTTCGTCGCGGTGGCCGAAAATGCGATAAACCTCGTCGCTCCAGGTCAGCCGGTCGTTGGCGATGTCCAGCGTCCAGCTCCCGAGATGGGCGATGGCCTGGGCCTCCTTCAAGGCTGCTTCGTTCTGGCTGAGCCGTTGCTCGAATTGCTTGCGCTCGGTGACGTCCTGGCTGGTTCCGAACAGGCGCTTGACCCGCCCGTTGGCGGCGATGGCCAACTGGCCGACGGTGTGTATCCAGCGCACTTCGCCGTCGTGCCGACGGACGACGCGATACTCGAAATCGAAAGGCTGGCGTTTGCGGAAGACGTGATCCCGCGAGTATTCGGCGACATTCTCCCGGTCTTCCGGATGAATCACGGCCAGCCAGCGTCGGGTATCGAGCACTTCCGTCGGGTCTACGCCGAGGATTTCGTTGTGCATGGGCGAGCAGATCAGGGTGTCGGTATCGGCCTCGAAAGTGAAGTGGCCGATGCGGGCCAGCCGTTGCGCCTGCAGCAGCAGCGCCTCGCTATGGGCCAGCGTCTGGCGCGAGCGCAGCATGCCGATGCCGAGCTCGATTTCACCGGCCAGGTGGCTGAGCAGGGCGACTTCCTCGTCGTCGAAAGCCGCTGCCCCGGCGGCGTTGATGTTCAGGCTGCCGTAGATGCGGCCTTCGACGCGCAGCGGCAAGCCGATGGCGGCGCGGAAGCCCCCGGCCGCGGCCATGTC
>DATGXM010000082.1:0-1756 GCA_035298985.1 Azonexus sp.
GTGGCCGTTTGCGGCGTGCTGGTCATTTCCTGCAGCGTGCGGCGGTAGCTTTCGATCTGGGCGGCATGGTTGTCGAACTGCTTCTTCTGCGCACCGGCACTGCCGCTGCCGTCACTGGTCAGCAGACTGCTGGCTTTTGACAGGTTGCGCAAGGCCTCGTCCAACTGTTCGATGGCCTCTTCCGGACGGGCTGCGCTGATCGCGCTGTTGGCCTGCGCCAGCAGGCTCCGGCTTTGCGCCAGCCAGTTGGCGACTTCAGGGTTCTTGCCATCCTGCGCCGCCTTCATGGCCGGCGTATTGATCAGCGTTTCGAGCAGCTTGGCTTTCTGTTGCGCCAAGTTCAGTTTCGGGTTGGGGTCGGCCGCCACCGGGGCGGCACAGATCGCCAAGCCGGCGAACAGCGTCGCCAGGCCGAGGCGGCGTAGTTTGAGGCGGAGGTCCTGGTCTGCAATCACTGTCTGCGTCCGTGTTGGGTTCGCTAAGCCAGGGGACTGGCGAAAAAAATCTCACCAAGCCCAGGCCGCGCTGAATAACGGGTGATTAAGCAGGAATCAGGCCGAGCTACGGTCGGCGGTCAGTGGCGGTGGCGCTTGCGGTCGAGCGCATGCGGTGTTCCAGCGTCGTCGCCAGGGTGCGGGCGCTGTCAATCGGCCCGGTCTGGGCGATCCGCAGGTCGTCGACGACCGCCTCGTCGATGGTGTTGAGCGTGCTGTAGCGCTTGTCGGCTTGCAGCAGCGCATCCATCTGGCGGGAAGCCCGGAGCCACAACCCGGAGAAGCCGATGGTGACGGCAATGAGCAGGATGAAGAAAACCAGCATGACGGGGCGGGCGATGCTGCCGATACCGATCAACTCGCTGGCCAGCGGTTCGATCAGCAGCTTCGGCGAGGTCTCGCTGTCCGGGCCCGACCAGGTCAGATAAGTATTGGGGCTCCCGGCTTCCGGCGGCGAAAAGGTGGCGGCTGTCTTCTGTAGGCCTTCAAGGCCGTCGGAGGAGGCGACCGGCTTGCCTTTGAACCACAGGCTAAGACGGGTGCCGGGATAGGTGATCTGGGTCAGCAGGGCGTGATCCATGGGCTTGAACAGCACCAGATACCCGTTTTCCTTGCCCAGCCAGATGAATTGGCGAATGACCAGGTAGAGACTGCCGTCCTTGGGGTTCAGCGCCCAGGCGTTGGTCTGGCCGGGCAGGAATTTGACGCTGGTCTCGATGTGGCTGGCGTAGTCGTAGGAGGCGATCAGCTCGCCGTGCGTCGTTTCGATTCTCAAGGATGGAAATTCGATGCTGTTGCCCTGGGAAATCAGGTACACCATCAGCTTTTCCTTGCGCAGGTCCGCATTGGCCAGGATGTCCTGCGCTTCGAGCCGGGTCTTCAGGTTGAACGCCTCGCGCCCCCAGCGCCGGTCCAGGTCGGCCAGCACCGCAGCGTAGTGCTCGCGGGCATTCGCCAGTTGCGTCGCCTTGGCCTTGTCATTGACCAGTTCCTTCATCCAGATGCCCTGAACGGCCAGGCAGAGCAGGATGAGCAGCAGGAGGCCAGTCAGCCGGATGGCTAGTTGGGAGTTCAGGGAGCGCAGCATGATCGCGGCCAATCAGTCCTTTTTGCCGACCCAGCGGGCATCGATCATGGTGTCGATGCGGAAACTCTCGGCGGCGGGATTGCCGGCCTGGGAATCAATGAAGAATATTTCGGTTTCCCGCAACTGGGCATTGGAGAATGCGGCGTCCTTGCTGTACTGGCGGGGGGATTTGCGG
>DATGXM010000083.1:0-4240 GCA_035298985.1 Azonexus sp.
GTCATGCTGGATCAGTCTTGCCGAACGAACTCGGCGTAGAGGTCATGGTGGTCGGCATCGATGACCTTGACCTGCAGGAAGTCGCCCGGCTGGGCGTCGAAATGGCCGTCGATATAGACCAGACCGTCGATTTCCGGCGCATCGGCCTTGGAACGGGCGATGGTGCCCTCCTCGTCCACCTCGTCGACCAGCACCTGAATGACAGTATCGATCTTGGCGGCCAGCTTTTCGGCGGAAATGTCTTCCTGCACCTGCATCAGCCAGCGGCGGCGATCCTCGCGCACATCTTCCGGCGGCAGACCTTCGATCTCGTTGGCCTTGGCGCCCTCGACCGGCGAATAGGCGAAAGCGCCGACGCGGTCGAGCTTGGCATCTTCGAGGAACTGGATCAGCTGATCGAAATCCTCTTCCGTTTCGCCGGGGAAGCCGGTGATGAAGGTCGAGCGGATGACGATTTCCGGACAGATCGAGCGCCACTTGGCGATGCGCTCCAGCGTGTTCTCGGCCGAGGCCGGGCGCTTCATGGCCTTCAGGATCTTCGGACTGGCGTGTTGGAACGGGACATCCAGATAAGGCAGGATCTTGCCCTCGGCCATCAGCGGGATGACGTCGTCGACCGACGGATACGGATAGACGTAGTGCAGACGGACCCAGATGCCGAACTGCGCCATGGCTTCGCACAATTCCTTCAAGCGGGTCTTGACCGGCTTGCCGCCCCAGAAGCCGGTGCGGTACTTCAGATCGACGCCGTAGGCCGAGGTGTCCTGCGAGATGACCAGCAGTTCCTTGACGCCGGCCCGTGCCAGGTTTTCGGCTTCGGCCAGCACGTCGCCGACCGGGCGCGACACCAGGGGGCCGCGCAGCGACGGGATGATGCAGAAGGTGCAGCTGTGGTTGCAGCCTTCGGAAATCTTCAGGTAGGCGAAGTGGTCCGGCGTCAGGCGTACGCCCTGCGGCGGCACGAGGTCGGTGTAGGGATCGTGCGGCTTGGGCAGGTGCTGATGCACATAGCCCATCACCTCGTCGGCGGCATGCGGGCCGGTGACGGCGAGCACAGCCGGGTGCGTGGTCTGCACGATGTCGCCCTTGGCGCCCAGGCAGCCGGTGACGATGACCTTGCCGTTCTCATTGAGCGCTTCGCCGATGGCGTCGAGCGATTCCTCGACCGCGGCGTCGATGAAGCCGCAGGTGTTGACGATGACCAGGTCGGCATCGTCGTAGTTGGGCGACAGGTTGTAGCCCTCGGCGCGCAGCTTGGTCAGGATGCGTTCGGTGTCCGAGCCGGCCTTCGGGCAGCCGAGCGAAACGATGCCGACGGTCGGCACTTTGAGTTCAGTAGTCATGCAATAAAACCTTGTCCGGGCAGGCCGGCGAGCAAAACGCGTATTTTACCGGGAGAACGGCAAAACCTTGGCGCAAACGGTCAGGCCGGCAGGCGGTCGATGGCCTTCTTCAAGGCCTCGAAACAGTCGGGATCGATTGCGGTGCCGACGTTTTCGGCCATGATCTCCAGCGTTTTCGGGATCGGCACGGCGCCGCGATACGGGCGCTCGGCGGTAATGGCATCGAAGATATCGGCGGTGGTGATGATGCGGGTTTCGAGGCAGATTTGGTCGGCCGCCACGCCGCGCGGGTAGCCCTTGCCGTCGAGGCGTTCGTGATGGGCGCCGGCGACGCGCGCCAGTTCGGCGAAAGCACCGATGCGCGACAGGATGGCCTCGGTGTAGGCGGCATGCGCCTGCACCGCCGCCCACTCGTCGGCGTCGAGCTTGCCGGGCTTGTCGAGCACGCTGTTACTGACGCCCAGTTTGCCGACATCGTGCAGCAAGGCGCCGCGTTTCAGCCAGCGGCGGCGCGCCGGCGACAGCCCCATGGTCTCGGCAATAAGGTCGGTGTACAGGGCGACGCGGGCACTGTGACCGCTGGTGTAGGGGCTTTTCGAGTCGACCACCTGGCCGAAAGCGGTGGCGATGTCGTCGAGGAAGTCGTCATCAAGCGCCACGCTGTGCGCCGGGGGCTCCAGGGCGAGCACGGCGCTGTTTACCTCGGGGGAGGCCAGCGTCTGCCAGAAAGCTTCGTCGGTGGCGACTTCGTCGAAGATACCAACCAGTACCGGGTCGAACCAGCCCCCGGCTCGGCCGCGCACTTCGTCCAGCGCCGCCTGCGGGCCGCCGGCGGTATGGAAGACATCGACCACCTGGGCGAGCAGCGCAATGCGCGAGAACAGCGGGATCGCCTCGCCGGCCAGCCCCTGCGGCCGCCCCTGGCCGTTGTAGTGCTCGTCCAGGCTGTAGATGCCGTCCGACACGCTCTCGGGAAAACGCAGCAGACGGGCAATTTCGGCACCGCGCTGGCAGCGGGTGGAAATCAGTTCCTGGGCAATCTCGTCGCCCTGGCGGACGATGGTCAGGAAACTGCGGAAACGTTCGGCCAGCGGCGCTTTCAGCCCGGTGTGGCCAAGCACGAAGCGCAGCACCTGCGGCAGGCTGTCGCCGACCGTCTTGTAATCGCGCTTGAAACTGAGGTCGTCGGTCGCATACAGCTCGCAGATGCGCGCCGCGTTGCTGCTGCAGCCGAGGTCCTTGAGCAGCAGCGTGTAGTACAGGCTCCACAGCGCGTCGTCGGCGAGGCCGAGGCGGCGGCCGATGTGCATGCCGATCCAGCAGCAGCGGACGCAATGTCCTTCCGGCTGTCCCTCCGTAATGTCCAGTGCGTGGCTGAGCGCCGAGATCAGTTCGGATAGCTGAAGCTGATCTGCGGAAGCTTTGCCTGCAGGGCGAATGAGTCGGGCAACCATGGTTCTGGATGATTCACCAAAAACGATAAAAACTCAATTCCATCCAACAAAAACAAAAAGGCAAACCTGCGTGGTTTGCCTCTTTGACTCCTTCTGGCCTGTACCCCTGTTCAAATCACCAATTGCGTCCCCAGCTCGACAACCCGGTTGGTCGGAATCTGGAAGAAATCGCTGGCGCTGGTCGCGTTCTTCGACATCAGGGCGAACAGGCGAGCTCGCAGCAGCGTCATCCGCCGGGTCATCGACGGCACGATGGTTTCGCGCGACAGGTAGAAAGTCGTTTCCATGATGTCGAAGCGCTCGCCCTGGTGCTTGCACAGTTCGAGCACGGCCGGAATGTCCGGGCTTTCCATGAAGCCGTAGCGGACAATGATGCGCATGAAACCCTTGCCCATACGATGGATGTAGATGCGGTCCATGTCGTTAACGTGCGGCGTGTCGGCCGTATGGACGGTGACCAGCACGACGCGGTCATGCAGCACCTGGTTATGCTTGAGGTTGTGCAGCAGGGCCGGCGGCACCCCTTCCTTGGAACTGGTCATGAACACCGCCGTACCGTTGATACGATGCACATCATCGATGGCGGTGATGAAGTCCTCCATCGGGATGCTCTGTTTGGCCATTTCCTGCGACACCAAACGACGACCGCGCCGCCAGGTAGTCAACACGCTGAAGGAGATCAGCCCCATGGCGATCGGGAACCAGCCGCCTTCCGGTATCTTGATGGCATTGGCGGCGAAGAAGGCGATATCGACAGTCAGGAAAAAGCCGGCCGCTGCGATGACCAACGACCAATGCCATTTCCACATCAGCGCCATGACAAAGGCG
Source organism: Azonexus sp. (assembly GCA_035298985.1). Lineage (GTDB taxonomy): Bacteria > Pseudomonadota > Gammaproteobacteria > Burkholderiales > Rhodocyclaceae > Azonexus. The sequence continues at coordinate 3,626 of DATGXM010000083.1, forward strand.
ACCAGGATGGTATCGATCAGCATCGTCCCGGTTACCGCGATGCCGTAGGCGGCAGCCAGGTTGGACGAGGACTTGAAGCCGATGACCAGTGCCACGACCGCCAGATAGAGGCTCCAGTTGGTGAAGGGCACATAGATCTGCCCTTCTTCGTGGCCCGAGGTATGGACGATCTGCATGCGCGGCAGCAGCCCCATCTGCACCGACTGGCGAGCCACCGAGAAAGCGCCGGAAATGACCGCCTGCGACGCGATGACGGTGGCCAGGGTGGCCAGGCCGAGCATGGGGATCAGCGCCCAGTCCGGCGCCAGATGGAAGAAGGGATTCTGGATCGCCTCCGGCTCGGCGAGCAGCAGCGCCCCTTGGCCGAAATAGTTGAGGACCAGCGCCGGCATGACGAAACCGAACCAGGCCAGGCGAATCGGGAAACGGCCGAAATGGCCCATGTCGGTGTACAACGCCTCGCCGCCGGTCACCGCCAGCACGACCGAACCCAGCGCCAGGAAGGCCAGCCACGGATAGGAGCCGATGAAAACCAGGGCAAACAGCGGATTCAGCGCCGCCAGCACGCCCGGGTTGTGCATGATCTGCAGCACGCCGAGCAGGCCGAGGACGGCG
>DATGXM010000084.1:0-7378 GCA_035298985.1 Azonexus sp.
GGCATTCCGGTCACCGCCCTGATCGCACCGCTGATTCCCGGCCTCAACGACCACGAACTGGAGAAGCTGCTCGCCGCCGCCAAGGAGCATGGCGCGAGCAGTGCGCGCTACACGGTGCTGCGCCTGCCGCACGAAGTCGCACCGCTGTTTCGCGACTGGCTCAGCTGGCACGCCCCGGAAAAGGCCGCCCGCGTCATGTCGGTGCTCTACGATTTGCGCGGGCAGCGGGTCAACGATCCGAATTTCGGCAGCCGCATGACGGGGCTAGGCCATTTCGCCGACCTGCTGCGCCAGCGCTTCTCCCTGGCCTGCCGGCGTCTCGAACTGAACCACGACTGGCCCCGGCTCGACACCACGCGCTTCGTCGCGCCGCCCCCTCGCGACCCGCCAGCAACGCGGCAACTCAGCCTGTTCTGATTATTTCGGCAGCTTTTCGTACAGGCCGACGACGCCTTCCATCTCTTCCAGGATGCGTTCGCTGGTCGTCGCCACCGCGATCTGCGGCCGCTTGTCGCCGCCGACCTTCTGACCGAGGGCATTTTCGAAGAAGAACCACTGCTGCTTGACCAGTTCCAGGGTGTCCTTGATCTGCTGGGTGTTGGCCGGAGCGGTGCCGAGTTCCTTCAGGGCATCGGAAAATTCCTTGCGCGCCTTGTCGAGGTTGCCGGCACTGCTCGCATCGCCGACGCCCCAGGCCGTCGCCTGGTAGAACTTGGCCATGCGCTGGGCCAGCATGCGCTGACGACCCGACAGGTTGACCAGACGGCCAGTGGTGGAGGACGACTGCTTCTCGAGTTGCGAAGTCCCTTGCTGGGCGAGGGCCAGCACCTCGTCGGACAGCGCCAGCACCTTGCGGCCGCCGTCCTGGGACGGGGCCTTGCCGACCAGCACGTCCTTGTAGGTCAGCCAGGATTTTTCCAGATTGAGGTAGGTCGTCTTGATTTCCGGGGTCGGCGCGTAGTTCTTCAATTCGACCAGCTGGCGGTCGAAAGCGGCGACCGAGCTGTCTAGCACCTTCTTGCTGCGCTCGACATCGACTTCCTGGCCAATCTGGAAGTAGGCCTTGGCCATGCGCTGCGACAGCATACGCTGGCGCCCCGCCTTGTTGATGGCGGCGTTGATGTCGCTTATTTGCGCAAGCGCGCCTTCACTGGTCAGACCGAGAAAAAATACGAGGCAAACACTCAGAAACGTCTTCAAGAAGACCTCCGCAAAAAAGAGGGACGACTTTGAAGACTAGCGGTTAGGCAAAACGTTCCACCATGATATGCATCAACAATGCAGATCGCGAAATCGTATCAGGGCAGCTGCGTCAGGTAGTTGGCGACGGCGCTCACATCTTCGTTCTTGAGCGGGGCGGTGGCGATGGACATCAGCTGGTTGTTGCGGATGCCCGTACCGTCGCGATAGCGGGTAATGGTGGTTTGCAGGTAGGGCAGCTTCTGGCCGGCCAGACGCGGATACAGCTCGCCGCCCCGCGCCTGCTCGCCGTGGCAGCGCACGCACAGCTTGGTGAACAATTCCTTGCCTTTGGCCGCCTGGGCAGCGTCGGCCTTGCTCGGCGGGACCGGCTCGCTGGCGAAGAACAGGGCTATCTGCAGGCGATCCTCGTCCTTGAGCACCTTGATCAGCCCTTGCATGAACGGGTCCTTGCGCTCGCCAGTGCCGAACTTGCGGATCTGCTCGAGCAGGTAGGCGGGGTTCTGGCCGGCCAGGTTGGGCACTTCCGGCGATTTGCTGATGCCGTTTTCGCCGTGGCAATTGGCGCAGAAGAAGGAAGCTTTGCGTCCGGCTTCGACCGCCGCCTTCAGGGCGGCCGGGTCGCCCTGTATGGTTTTCAGACGTTCCTGTACCGTGGGCTGGGCCAGCGCCGAGGCGCCCGTCATAAACAGGCCAACTGCAATGAGAAATTTCCGCACAAAAATTACCCTTACATAAGAAGTGGTAATTATGCAGTACCCCCCACGGTCAGTCCATCGATACGCAAGGTCGGCTGGCCGACGCCGACCGGCACGCTTTGGCCATCCTTGCCGCAGGTGCCGACGCCGGGATCGAGTTTCAGGTCGTTGCCGATCATCGAGACGCGGGTCAACGCATCCGGGCCATTGCCGATCAGCGTAGCACCCTTGATCGGCCGCGTCACCTTGCCGTCTTCGATCAGATAGGCCTCGCTCATCGAGAAAACGAACTTGCCGCTGGTGATATCGACCTGGCCGCCGCCGAAATTGGCCGCGTAGATGCCCTTCTTCACCGACTGGATGATCTCCTGCGGGTCATGCTGGCCGGCCAGCATCATGGTATTGGTCATGCGCGGCAGAGGGAGGTGGGCAAACGATTCGCGGCGTCCGTTGCCGGTCGGAGCGACGCCCATCAGGCGGGCGTTCAGGCTGTCCTGCATGTAGCCCTTGAGGATGCCGTCCTCGATCAGCACGTTGCGCTGGGTCGGGTTACCTTCGTCGTCGAAATTCAGCGAACCGCGCCGGTCGCTGATCGTGCCGTCGTCAATGACGGTGACGCCCTTGGCCGCGACGCGCTGGCCGAGGCGGCCGCTGAAGGCGGAACTGCCCTTGCGGTTGAAGTCGCCTTCCAGGCCATGGCCGACCGCTTCATGGAGCAGGATGCCGGGCCAGCCGGAACCGAGAACCACGGTCATCTGGCCGGCCGGCGCCGGTTCGGCGTGCAGGTTGACCACCGCCTGGTGCACCGCCTCCTTGGCGTAGCGCTGCAGGATTTCGTCGTCGAAATAGCCGAAGTCGAAACGCCCGCCGCCGCCGGCGCCGCCCTGCTCGCGCTTGCCGTTTTCCTCGACGATGACCGACACCGAACAGCGGACCAGCGGCCGGATATCCGCGGCCAGGCGGCCATCCGAACCAGCGACCAAAATCACTTCGTATTCGCCGGCCAGCGAGGCCATGACCTGCACGACACGCGGGTCGATGGCCCGGGCGTAGCCTTCCAGGCGTTCGAGCAGCTTGACCTTGGCGTCGGCCGGCAGCGAGGCGATGGGATCGTGCGGCACGTACAGCGAGCGGCTGGCCTTGATGGCCTGCAAGGCGGGCAGCGTGCCGGAGTGGCCGGCGGCGGCGATGGCCCGCACGGCATGGGCGGCGTCGCCGAGCGCCTGGGCGCTGATATCGTCGGAATAGGCGAAGGCCGTCTTCTCGCCGGAAATGGCGCGCACGCCGACGCCCTGGTCGATGTTGAAGCTGCCCGACTTGACGATGCCTTCATCGAGGCTCCACGCCTCGGAACGGGAATACTGGAAATAGAGGTCGGCGTAGTCGACCTGGTTTTTCATGATTTGTCCGAAGGTCCGCGACAAATCCCCCTCGGTCAGCGAAAAGGGGGTGAGCAGCAGGGACTCGGCTTGCGCCAGGGCAGTCGGTTGGGTCATGAAGCTTCCTTACAGTTTGCGATGGGCGAGGGCCGGCAGGCTCTCGCGGATTTCGGCGATGCGTTGGTGATCGAGGTCGGCGATGACGACGCCCGGCCCCTTGGCCTTGCGGTCGACAATCTCGCCCCACGGATCGATGATCATGCTGTTGCCGTGCGTTTCGCGGCCACTCTCGTGCCTTCCACCCTGTCCGACCGCCAGCAGATAGCATTGGTTCTCGATGGCGCGGGCGCGGAGCAGGATCTCCCAGTGCGCCCGGCCGGTGGTTTCGGTAAAGGCGGCCGGCACCAGGATCAGGTCGACCGGCGCCAGCGACCGGTACAGCTCGGGAAAGCGCAGGTCGTAACAGACCGACAGGGCGACCTTGCCGAACGGCGTGTCGACGGCAACCGGCTTGTCGCCGGCCTCGATGAAGCTGGCCTCGTCGTAGGCCTCGCTGCCCTTGCGGAAGCCGAACAGGTGCACCTTGTCGTAGCGCGCGACGCATTGGCCGGACGGATCGAAAACCAGACTGGCGTTGCGCATCTTGTCCGGCGTCGAAGCAGCCAGCGGGATGGTTCCGGCAAACAGCCAGATGCCGTGCCGCCGCGCGGTTTCCGCCAGCCAGGCCTGGACCGGCCCGGCGCCGAATTCCTCCCGGGCGCGGACCCGGTCGGCATCGGCGGCGCCGATGATCGGAAAATACTCCGGCAGGACGACCAGTTGCGCGCCCTGTGCCACGGCATCGGCGACCAGGCGGCCTGCCGTTTCCAGGTTGTCCGCGACGCGCGGCCCGGAGACCATCTGCACGGCGGCGATCCGGCAATTCTGCTTGCTCACGGCTTGTCTTCCTCTTCTGCCTTCGGTTTCACTTCCTGGGTCGATTCGCCGGCCTTGTCCACCTTGGGATCTGCCCACGTTCCGGTGACATGATAGCGGTAGCTGAACAAGCGGTTGAGCGGATTGTTCGGCAGGATCGTATTGGCCAGCAGCGCCGCCGCACCGGCCACCGGATTGACCAGTACCGCACCGACGGCGGCGACATTGCCGATTTCCGGGCGGACGGTGACCTGCAGATTCTGCGTTTCGGCCTTGAGGTCGGTTTCGCCCTGCATTTCGATGCGCGCCGCCGGGCCCTTGATGCGCAGGGGTTCGACGGTGCGCATGATCCCCTTCTTGATCGACAAGCGCCCATCGATGCTGTCGAAGGCCAGGCCATCGCTGAAGATGTCGCGGAAATCCAGGGTCAGGCGACGCGGCAGCGATTGCAGCGAGATCAGGCCGAGCAGCTTGCCGACGCCGGGTTCGAGCTTGTTGAACTGCCCCTTCTCGGCTTCAACGGCCAACTGGCCGGTCAAGGTGGGATAGTGGATGCCGGTCAGCGGGCCGCTCCACTGCAGGTCGCCGATCAGGCGGGCGGTGCCGCGGCGCACCGCGTCGGCGTAACCGAGGCGGTCGAGCAGCTTGCCGACATCCCTGGCCGTCAATTCGAAATCCAGCCGGGTCTGGTGGCGGCCGGTGTTGACCCACACTCCCTTGCCTTTCAGGGCACCGTCCGGATTCTGCAAGTTGAGGGTATCGAGATTCCAGGCCCCCTTGTCGTTGCGCGCCTTCAGTTCCAGCTTGCCCAGCGCCTTGTCGCCGACGTGCAGATCGTCCACCGACAAGCTCATGCCGGGCAGCGTATTGATCAGCGTCGTGCTGCCCTCGCTGACTTCGGCCGCCGGGCGCAGCACCAGGCGCTTGAAATTGCCCTCGACCCAGCCCTCGCCGGCGCTCTTCCAGAACACGTCGCCGACCGCTTCCCGCGTATTGAGCCCGATCTGCCAGCCGTTGTCGCGCGGCCGCAGGGTCGTTTCGACATTGCTGAAATCGCGCTCGAGAACGCGCAGCGACGGGGTTTTCAGCGTCACGAGACTGAGCGCCAGTCCGCCCTGATCGCCCCCCATGCCGCCCCCGCCAGTGGCCCCGTCCGGCAGATAGTTCTTCCACAAGTCGGCATCGATGCGCGGCGCCGCGACGCGGACGGCCAGGCCCTTGTCGGGCAGCCGCGCTTCGGCGTCGCCGACGGCGAATACGCCGCGCTCCCAGTTGTCCCCGCGGCGGACGATGATCCCCTGCCCGACCTTGCCCAGCGTGATGCGGTACTGCTCGCGCTGGGCATCCGGATTGGTCCGTTCGATACGCAGCGGCAGCGTCATGGTCGAGGTCTTGTTCAGCGGCTCGGGCAAGGGCGAACTGACGCCGACCAGGTCCGACTCGACCACCACCTCGGCATTGCGCTTGCGGATGGCGATGTCGGCCTTCCATCCGGCGCTGCCCGTCAGGTGGTTGATCAAGGGCCAGCCGAAGTAGCCGCTCACCTCCTTGATCTGCGCCGTGCCGGCGGCCTGCACCGTCACCTTGTCGCCGACGCTGCGCACCTGCACCTTGAGCGGCCCGCCGAAGACCCGCCCGGCGATGTCCTGGGCCGTTGCGCTGTTCTCGGTCAGCTGCAGGCGGCCATTGACCTGGGTCAGCGGCGGCAGGCCGGCCAGCGGCTGCAACTGGTTGTTCTGGAAGCGGTAGTCGCCGCGCATCCTGGTGTCCTGCGCGTGGCGCAGCGGGATGTCGAGTTCCAGGTTCAGGCTGCCGTTGCCGACGGCTTTCATGCCGTTGGTGAAATGGTCTATGGTCTCGGCAATCGGGCTCTGCTCGATGAAGCGCAGGAACTCGACGGTCGGCCCCTGGGCCAGGCCGCGCACCAGCAGCATTTCCTCGTGCGACTCGAAATCGGGAATGGTGACATGCACGCCGGACAGGCCGGCGCCGAGGATGCGCCCCTTGCTGGCGACGATGCGCATGCCGGTATCGAAACTCATGTCGGCCGCAATGCCGTCGATGGCCGGCCAGCCCGGCACGTAGTCCACCTTGGCATCGGCCGCCTTGGCGGTGACCAGGAACTTGCCGCCCTTGCCGTCGCGGAAGGGGAAATCCTGCAGCTTGCCCTTGAGGACCAGCTTGCCGTCGTAGCCGTGCCCGGCGACGATGCCGCGCCGTATCCAGGCGCGCGCCTCGGCATTGACCACATGTGGCATGTAGCGCCACACCGCCGTCGCTTCAGCCCGGTCCACCTTCGCCGTCAGGTCGATTTCCCCCGGCCCGTCGCCGGTATAGCGATAGACGCCCTGCGCCGAACCTGCCGCATCCGGGCCGGCGAATTCCAGCTTATCGAGACGGATGTCGGTCGCCCCCGCGGCGTTTTTCCAGCTCGCCTTCGCCTTCAGGGCGGTCAGCGCGATGTTCGGCTCGGGGAAGATGGCCGGCAGCGAGAGGGCCGACTTGCCCGAATCGATGACCAGGTCACCACTCTTCTCGCTCAGGTCGACCGTGCCGGACAGCCCTTCGGCACCGGGGAAATAGCCGCCGGCGTCGAGCCCGAGTTCATGAAAACCGGCCTTCACGCTGTAGCGCTGCAGGGTTTCGCCATCCAGCGTCCACCCCGCCCGCAATTCTGCGATGCGCCCTTGCGGCTTGTGCTTTTCGAGCAATTCCCGGCTCTTCGGATCGAGCGGCATGTATGCGGCCAGCTTGGCGAGCACCGCCAGATCGAGAAAACTGGCGCTGGCAGTGCCCTGGACGACGGCGGTTTTCGGTTTCTGCCGCCATTCCAGCTTGAAGTCGGTGGGCGCCACGCGCACGCCGTCCTGCGTCAGCAGCTCGATCTTGTGCCCGGCCAACGCCCATTCGTCGGCCTGGTAGCGCCCTTCCAGGCGGCCACGCATGCTGGCCAGGTCGAGTTCCGGCAATTTGCGGCCAAGGCGAATGCGCAATTCCTCGAGCGCCACGTCGGCGGTCAGCTTGCCGGCGCCGTCGTCGAGATCGCCCCACACGCGCAGGGCGCCGCGCCCTTGCGGCAGCAGCACCGGGTAATCGAACCAGGCCCGCCAGCCGGCGAGGTCGGCGTAGTCCAGTTCGACGAACAGCTTGCCGGTCAGGTGTTCCAGCGCGTCGCCAAGGTCACCC
>DATGXM010000085.1:0-2676 GCA_035298985.1 Azonexus sp.
CGGGACGGGCGACGCGCAGCACCGGCTGCCCGGCACTGACCACCTGGCCGGCGTCGGCCAGCACGGCGGTGACGATGGCCGGGGTTTCGCTGCTCAGCGTGCCGTAGGCGGCCTGGTTGCCGCTCACCTGGCTTTGCGCCCGGGCCTGTTCCAGCCGGGCCTGCGCGCCGTTGAAGGCATTGTCCTTGGCGTCGAAGGCCGCCTGGCTGACGAATTTCTTGGCGAGCAGGCCGGCGTAGCGCTCACGTTCAGCGCGGGCGGTGGCCAGGTCGCTCTCGGCGCCGGCCAACTGGGCACGGGCGCTGCCGGCGGCGAGTTGCAGATCGGCCGGGTCGAGCCGGGCCAGCGGCTGGCCGGCCTTGATCTCGGCACCGGCGTCGACCAGCCGGGCGGCGATCTTGCCGCCGACGCGGAAAGCGAGGTCGACCTCGTGGCGGGCGCGGATTTCGCCGGTGTAGACCGTGCCGGCAGCGGTGGCGCTGGCGGCGGGCTGGACGAGAACGGCGGGCGTCGTGGGCGGCGGCGCTTCGCCGCCGCGGCAGCCGCCCAGCAGCGCACCGGTCGCCAGCAGCAGCGGGGTCAGAAGGGAAGGCGTTTTGAGCATCGTGGCGGCGCGCGAAATGGTGACCGAAGTCGATGCGGCATGATAATGAACGTTCGGTCATTAACGCAAGTTGTCGGCGGGAGGGCGGTGCAAATCGCTACAATGCGGGCATGAACGTGACCCATGCTTCCTTTGCCGGCCTCGATCTCCTGGCTTCGGCGGTACTCCTCATCGACGAAGGTCAGATCATCCGTTACATCAATGCGGCGGGCGAAAACCTGCTGGCGGTGAGTAGCCGCACGGTGGTCGGCAAGGCCCTGGAATCGATCTGCACCTGTTCGGTGACCTTGCAGGGCGCGCTGGACAACGGTCTGAACAACAATTGGGGCTATACCGGCCAGAATATCGAGCTGCGGCGCAGCGACGGCGAAATCCTGCACATCAACTGCACGGTCACCCCGCTGCGCCCCGATATCGCGCCCGGCGTACGCTTGTTGCTCGAACTGCAACCGATCGAGCACCATCTGACAGCGACCCGCGAGGAGCGGCTGATCGAGCAGCAGCAGGCCAGCCGCGAGCTGATCCGCAATCTGGCGCACGAGATCAAGAACCCGCTGGGCGGTATCCGCGGGGCGGCGCAGTTGCTCGAGCACGAACTGGCGCATCTGGCCAATGCGCCGTCGCTCAAGGAATACACCCAGGTCATCATCAAGGAGGCGGATCGCCTGCAGGACCTGATGCAGCGGCTGCTCACCCCGCATCGCCCGATGCTGCCGGCGACGGTCAATATCCACGAAATCCTCGAACGGGTGCGCAGCCTGCTGCGCGCCGAATTTCCCGGTTCACTGGCGGTGCGCCGCGACTACGACACCAGCCTGCCGGAACTGGTCGGCGACCGCGAGCAGCTGATCCAGGCGGTGCTCAATATTGCCCGCAACGCCGCCCAGGCGATGAACGGCGAAGGCGAGATCATCCTGCGCACGCGCTCGCTGCGCCAGGTGACGCTGGCCAAGAAGCGCTACCGGCTGGCCATGGAAATCAAGGTCATCGACAACGGGCCAGGTATCCCGGACGTCATCCGCGAACGCATGTTCTATCCGCTGGTGTCCGGCCGCGAGGGAGGCACCGGCCTCGGCCTGACCATCGCCCAGAATTTCATCCAGCACCACCACGGCACCATCGACTGCTCCAGCCGGCCAGGCAGCACCATCTTCACGCTGCGCCTGCCCATAGAACAGGCCTGAGTCTTGCTTCGGTTGAGGCCATTCTGACAACAAGATGAGCCAAGCAAATATGAAACCGGTCTGGATCGTAGACGACGATCGTTCCATCCGCTGGGTGCTGGAAAAGACCCTGTCCCGCGAGGGCATCCCGTTCAAGAGCTACGCCTCGGCCACCGAGGCGATCTCGCAGCTCGAACAGGGCATCGAGCCGCCGCAGGTGCTGATGTCCGATATCCGCATGCCGGGCCAGTCCGGGCTGGAATTGCTGCAGGAAGTGAAGACCCGCTTCCCGTCCGTGCCGGTCATCATCATGACCGCCTATTCCGACCTGGAAAGCGCCGTCGCGGCCTTCCAGGGCGGCGCCTTCGAATACCTGCCCAAGCCGTTCGACGTCGACCAGGCGGTCGAGCTGATCCGCCGCGCCATCGACGAATCGATGCACCAAAGTGGTGCATCCGAGGAAGAAGGGCTGGTGCCGGAGATTCTCGGCCAGGCGCCGGCCATGCAGGAAGTCTTCCGCGCCATCGGCCGCCTCGCCCTGTCGCATGCGACCGTGCTGATCACCGGCGAATCCGGTTCCGGCAAGGAACTGGTCGCCCGCGCCCTGCACCGGCACAGCCCGCGCGCCGACAAGCCCTTCATCGCCATCAACACGGCGGCGATCCCCAAGGATCTGCTGGAGTCCGAGTTGTTCGGCCACGAGCGCGGCGCCTTCACCGGCGCCCAGGCCCAGCGCCGCGGCCGCTTCGAGCAGGCCGAGGGCGGCACGCTGTTCCTCGACGAAATCGGCGACATGCCGTCCGAGTTGCAGACCCGGCTGTTGCGCGTGCTGTCCGACGGCCACTTCTACCGCGTCGGCGGCCATTCGCCGATCAAGGCCAACGTCCGCGTTATCGCGGCGACCCACCA
>DATGXM010000086.1:0-9918 GCA_035298985.1 Azonexus sp.
AAGGCGAACTCGACCTCAAGGCGCCGCGCCAATTCAGCGCCGAAGGCGAGTTGCAGCACTTCGACCCCAGCCGCTTCGGCCGCCTGCCGGCCGCGCAGATCAATGCCCGCCTGAAAGCGAGCGGCCGGCTGGTGTCGCAGCCGGTGGTCGATGCCGGCTTCGTGCTGGTCGACAGCCGGGTGTCCGGCCAGCCGGTGAGCGGCCAGGGCCAGGTCGCCATCGCCTGGCCGCGCATTCCAAAAGCTGACATCGCATTGGCCGCCGGCGACAATCGCGTGACCGCCCGCGGCGCCTACGGGCAGGCCGGCGACCTGCTCAAGCTCGACCTCGACGCCCCGCAACTGGCGCCCTTCGGTCTCGACGGCGGCGTGCAGGGCCACTGGGAGCTGAGCGGCACGCCGCAAAGCCCGCGCCTGGCCGGCACACTGAACGCCACCCGGCTGGGTTGGCCCGGCCACGGCCGGCTCAGCGGGCTGGCCCTCACGGCGGCATTCGGCAGCGAGCCGGCGGCGCCGCTGCAACTTGATCTGAGCATCGCCCAAGTCGATAGCGTCGACCAGCCCGGCCTGCTGCGCGCCGTGCGCGTCCAGGGCGAAGGCAGCAATCAGGCGCACCGCCTGACGGCGCGCGCCGACGTCGCCGGCAAGAACCATCTGGCGCTGCTCGCCGAAGGCGGCTGGGAAGCTGGCAAAACCGGCGCCCCAACGACCTGGAACAGCCGGCTCACTGAAGCCCGCCTCGACAGCAGCGACACCGCCCGCAATGCCCAGTTGCTTGCCCCGGCGCCGATCACGCTGGCGGCTACATCCTGGCAATTCGGTCCGCTGCGCCTGGGCGGCAATCCGCTCGACTGGCAGGCTACCGTGCAGGCCAGGGCCGACGAGCGGCGGCTAGCCGCCACGCTGAGCGCGCGCGGCAGCCGGGTCGGCCAGATCGACGGTCAGCTCGATGCGGCCATGCAGGGTGCCTGGTCGCTGGCCGGCGATTCCCGCTGGCAAGGCAATCTGCGCGCCGACATCAACGACCTCGGCTGGCTGGCCGAAATGATCGGCGAGGGCTGGCAAAGCGAAGGGCGGCTCAACGGCGAACTGCAACTGGCCGGCACCCCCAACCGGCCGCTGAGCAGCGGCCGGTTGCGCGGCGACAAGCTGGCGCTGCGTCTGCCCACGCAGGGGCTGAACCTGGCTCGCGGCGAACTGGACATAGCCCTGCGCGACAACCTGCTGCGCATCAACCGTCTGGGCTTCGACAGCCTGCTGCAGCCCCTGCCCCGCCCCCTGCGCGTCGAAACGCGCAACGACCTGTCCGGGCTGGACAAGACGCCCGGCCGCCTGGAGGTCAGCGGCGAGATGCAACTCGGCCGCGAGGCGGGCCAGGAAAACGCCTGGCTCGCCGTCCACCTCGACCGCCTGGGCGCCTTCCAGTTGCCCGACCAATGGGTCGCCGTTTCCGGCACCGGCCGCCTGACCTGGCAGGCCGGCACGCTGGGCGTCCAGGGCAAGCTGGCGGTGGACGCCGGTTACTGGCAGCTGGCCAAGGGCGGCACGCCGCGCCTTTCCGACGACGTGGTGGTCAAGCGGCCGGGCACCGAAAAGCCGGCCACTGCGCTGCGCCCCAAGCTCGATCTCGACGTTGCCACCGACCTCGGCGACAACTTCCTGTTCAACGGAGCCGGTCTCTCCAGCCGCCTCGCCGGCGAAGTGCGCATCACCGCCCGCGGCCGCGACCTGCCGCGCGCCAGCGGCACGATCCGCACGCGCAGCGGCCGCTTCGACGCCTACGGCCAGAAGCTGGACATCGAGCGCGGTGTGCTCAATTTCAACGGCCTGCTCGACAATCCGGGCCTCGACGTGCGGGCGGTGCGCAAAGGCCTCTCTGTCGAACCCGGCGTCCAGATCAGCGGCACGGCGCGCAAACCGGTCATCAAGCTGGTCTCCGACCCGGATCTGCCGGATGCCGAAAAGCTGGCCTGGCTGGTTCTCGGCCACGGCTCGGAACAGATGGGCGCCGGCGACGCGACCACCCTGCTCTCCGCCGCCAGCGGCCTGCTCGGCAACGATTCGGGCAACCTCGTGCAGCAGGTCAAGAAGACTTTCGGTTTCGACGAACTCGGCGTCCGCCAGGGCAGCCTGGGCGACAGCGGCGGTCGCCAGCAGGTCAGCCGGGTGGCCGGCGGCAGCGTGGACACCACGGGCAGCACCGGCCAGCAGATTTTCTCGGTCGGCAAGCGCCTGTCGTCGCGCGCCCTGCTCTCCTACGAACAGACCCTGGGCCGCGCCGAGAGCATCGTCAAGCTGACGGTCAATCTCAGCCGCCAGATCGCCGTCATCGGCCGCGCCGGCAGCGACAATGCGCTGGACGTGTTCTACACGCTGACTTTCGGGCGCAAGGCGGACAGCGAATCGCGCTGAGCGCCTTTACAGCCCGAGCATCGCCACGACGACCGTTGCAGCACCAAGCAGCAGATTGAAAACAACCAGTTTGCTGATACGTTCCAGCGCCTGCCCGGTGCGCGGCCAGTCGGCGGCGGCCACGGCGGACTTCAGCGTCGGATAGCAGATGCCGTACAGGTAGACGAACACGCCAGCCATCAGCAGGCCGCTGCTCATCATGGCGTGCCAGGCGCGCGGCGCCGCGGCGAAACCGACGTCGAACAGGCGCAGCAGGCCGGACGCCACGATGACGACCACGGCGACCGCCACCACGCGGAAGAAACGTCCGAGCACCGCCGCCATCAGCGGCAGGCGCTGCGCCGGCGGCAGTTGGCCCACGGCGACCGGGCGCAGGCAGAAGTTCGCGAAGAACATGCCGCCGATCCAGACGATGACGCCGGCGAGGTGCAACAGGAGCAGCAGGTTTCTCATGGCAGGCTATCCGTGTTTGGCGGGGTGATGCGGCAGACGGGCACGCACCCAGACTATCAGGTCGTCGACATAGGTGAACACCACAGGGACAACCAGCAGGCTGAGGAAGGTCGAGGTGATCAGGCCGCCGATCACGACGATGGCCATCGGCGCCCGGAAGCTGGGATCGACGCCGATACCGAGGGCGATGGGCATCATGCCGGCGCCCATCGCCACGGTGGTCATCACGATCGGCCGCGCCCGCTTGCGGCAGGCGTCGAGCAGCGCGCTCCAGCGATCCAGGCCGTGCTCGCGGCGGGCCAGCACGACGTAGTCGATGAGCAGGATGGAGTTCTTGGTGGCGATGCCCATCAGCATGATCAGGCCGATCATCGACGGCATGGACAGCGCCTTCTGCGCGACGAACAGTGCGAGGAAGGCGCCGGGCACCGACAGCACCAGGGCGGCGAGGATGGTCCCCGGCTGCACGAAGTCCTTGAAAAGCAGGACCAGCACGATGTAGATGCACAGCACGCCGGTCGCCATGGCCAGGCCGAAGCTGGCGAACAGTTCCCCCATCGCCTCGGCGTCGCCGACCGTGGTCTGGATGATGCCCGGCGGCAGGTTGGCGATGCTGGGCAGGGCCAGCGCCGTGGCCTCGACCTCGCCGAGCGGCACGCCGTTCAGCTCGATTTCGAAATTGATGTTGCGCAGCCGGTCGTAGCGGTCGATTTCGGCCGGGCCACCGGCGATGGCGATGCTCGCCACGTTGGCCAGCACCACCGGCCCGTGCGCCCCGGGCACCGTCAGCCGTTCGAGCAGCGCGAGGTCGGTACGCGCCTCGGGCGGCAGCTTGACGACGATGGGCACCTGGCGCTGCGACAGGTTGAGCTTGGCCAGCCCCTGGTCGTAGTCGCCGGCGGTGGCGATGCGCAACGTGTCAGCGATAGCCACCGAGGTCACGCCGAGGTCGGCCATACGGGCGAAATCGGGACGGATGACCAGTTCCGGGCGGACCAGGCTGGCCGTCGTCGTCACATTGCCGATGCGCGGGATGCCGCGCAGTTCGCGCTCGACGACGCGGGCGTGCTCGGCCAGTAGCTGGCCGTTCTCGCTGGCCAGGACCAGGATGTATTTCTCGTTGGCCGAACCGAGGCCGACCTTGATCTGGGCGCCGGGGATGGCTGTCAGTTCATGGCGCAGCTGGCCCTCGATGTCCTGCTTGGTGGTTCCCGGGCGCTCGCCGCGCGGCGTCAGGTTCAGGGTCAGCGTCGCCTTGCGCACTTCGGCCGCACCGGCCGGGGCGAACGGGTCGCTGCCCGCCTTGCCGCCGCCGACGGCGGTATAGACCAGCCGGACATGCGAGTTGGCCTGGGCGATGGCCCGTGCCTGCTCGGCGGCGGCCAGCGTTTCCTTGAACGTGACGCCGGGCGGCAGGGTCAGGTAGATCTGCGTCTGCGACAGGTCGTCCGGCGGCAGGAAGCCCTTGGGCAGCAGCGGCACCAGCATGAAGGAACCGACGAAGAAGACCGTGGCGGCGAGCATGGTGACGATGCGATGGTGCAGGCACCAGGCCGCCCAGCCTTCGTAGATTTTCAACCAGCGCGGCGGCGCATGTTCGTCGGCGACCGGCTTCAGAATGTAGGCCGCCATCATCGGCGTCAGCATGCGGGCGACGACCAGCGAGAAGAAGACGGCGATGGCCGCCGTCCACCCGAACTGCACGAAGAACTTGCCGGCGACGCCGCTCATGAAGGCTGTGGGCAGGAAGACGGCGATCAGCGTGAAAGTGGTGGCGATGACCGCCAGGCCGATCTCGTCGGCCGCTTCCATGGCCGCCTGGTAGGGCGTCTTGCCCATGCGCAGGTGGCGCATGATGTTCTCGATCTCGACGATGGCGTCGTCGACCAGGATGCCGACCACCAGCGACATCGAGAGCAGGGTCACGACGTTGAGGCTGAAGCCCATCAGCCACATGGCGAAGAAGGTGGGAATCGCCGACAGCGGCAGGGCGGCGGCCGACACGAAGGTGGCCCGCCCGTCGCGCAGGAAGAGCCAGACGACGAGCACGGCGAGCAGCGCGCCTTCGATCAGCAGCTTCATCGACCCCTCGTAGTTCTCGACCACCGGATCGACGAAATTGAAGGCTTCGGTGATTTCGATGTCCGGGTGCTCGGCCTTCAGCTTGGCCAGCGCGACCAGCACGCCATCGCGCACCTCGATCTCGCCGGCGCCCTTGCTGCGCGTCACTTCGAAACCGACCACCGGCTTGCCGTTGAGCAGCGCCGCCGTGCGCTGTTCGCCGACGGTGTCGCTGATCTTCGCTACCTGGTCGAGGCGGATATGGCGGCCGTCGGACAGCACGATGTCCATGCCGCCCAATTCGTCGGCGCTCTGCACAGTGGCCAGGGTGCGCACCGACTGCTCGCTGCCGCCGATGTCCGACTTGCCGCCTGAGGCCTCCTGCTGGATCCGCTTCAGCTGCCGCGAGATGTCGGCTGCCGTGGCGTTCAGCGCCAGCATGCGGGCCGGGTCGAGTTCGATGCGCACCTCCCGCGTCACCCCGCCGACCCGCGCCACCGCCCCGACGCCGCGCGCCGAGAGCAGGGCCTTGCTCACCGTGTTGTCGACGAACCACGACAGCGCCTCGTCATCCATGCGCTTTGATGCCACGGTGTAAGTCAGGATGGGCGCCCCGGACAGGTTGACCTTGCTGACCACCGGGTCCTTGATGTCGCCCGGTAGGTCGGCGCGGATGCGCGACACGGCGTCGCGCACATCGTCCACCGCTTCCTGCGTCGCCTTCTCCAGCCGGAATTCGACGGTGACGATGGCCGTGCCATCCTGCACCTTGGTGTAGATATGCTTGATGCCCTGCAGCGTCGCCACCGAATTCTCGATCTTGCGCGCCACTTCGGTTTCCATCTGCGCCGGCGCCGCGCCGGGCAGGCTGGCGGTGACCGTCACGGTGGGCAGTTCGATGTCCATGAACTGCTGGATCTTCATGCCGCGGAAGCCGATCAGGCCGGCCAGCGTGAGCAGCAGGAAGAACAGGATGGCCGGCGTCGGGTTGCGGATCGACCAGGACGAAACGTTCATGGCGCGGCGCCCGTCACGACCTTGACCGCGTCGCCATCGGCCAGGAAGCTGGCGCCGGTTTCGACTACCCGCGCGCCGTCCGGCAGTCCGGACAGCACCTCGACCCGCTCGCCGAAACGGCGGCCCAGCGTCACCTTGGTTTGCGCCACGTGATCCTCGCCGTCCAGCCGGAACAGATAGGCGAAGCCCTCGCGCAGCACGACGGCCGTCTGCGGCAGGGTCAGTGCCGGGCTGCGCCCGAGTTCGAATTCGCCGCGCGCGAACATGCCGGCGCGCACGGCCGGCGAGGTCGGCAGATCGACATAGACCAGGCCGTTGCGGGTCTGCGGGTCGATGCTCGGCGCCACGGCGCGCACTACGCCTTTGACCGTTTCGCCCCCCGGCGCGGTGAGCAGGGCGACGGCGCCGGGACGAACCTTGGCCAGATCGGCCGATGGCACTTCGGCCCGCCATTCCAGGCGGCCGCCGCGGATCAGCCGGAACAGCTCCTGGCCGGGCTGGGTCAGCGAACCGACCGTCGCGCTACGCGCCGAAATCAGGCCGTCGTCCGGGGCCAGTACGCCGGTCTTGTCCATTTTCAGGCCGGCTGCCTGCAGGCGAGCCTGAGCCGCGGCCAGACGGGCCTGCGCGGTGTGCTGGGCAGTCTGGTACTGGGTATTCAGCTGCGAGCTGTAGAAGCCCTTCTCGCGCAATTCTCGCGCCCGTTCGGCATTGGCCTTGGCCTCGCCAGCGCTGGCCTCCAGTTCGGCCACGGCGGCCCTGGCCTCGGCCAGTTCGCTGGCCACGGTATCGCTGGCGATGCGGGCCAGGACCTGCCCCTTCTTCACCGCATCGCCGACCTGCACGCGCACTTCGGTGATCCGGTAATTGGCGATTTCCGGGCCGATCACCGCTTCCTGCCAGGCCACGACATTGCCGTTGGCGGGCAGGACCTGCGGCCAGTCGAGGGTCTGCGGCGTCGCCAGGCGCACGGTCAGGGCCGGGCGCGCGGCAGCGAGCTTGGCCGGTTCCGCTGGCTTGTCCGCCGGGCGGAACATCACGAAAAGTGCACCCGCCACCGCCAGGGCAGCGAGCGCCAGCAGGCGGGTCTTGCGCCCGCCGGGCAGACCCGACGTCTTGTTCTTCATGCCATTACCTGTATCGACCGCAAACGGAAAAAAGCCCGCAACTGGGGCTGTCCCGGTCAATGATACCGCGTTCGGCGCCTATGTCAGCGCCCTAATGACCCTTCGGTCATCACGGTTTAGCCAGCTGTTTCTTGGCCTCGGCTTCCGTTTCGCTGATCTTGGGTTCGATGTCGCGTTGTTGCAGCGCCTCGCCCAGTTTCATGCGCAGGAAGGTGCTTGAGGTGTAGCGCGTCACGTCGTGGTAGTGCCGCTCGACGACGCCCTTGACCATTTCGATGTAGGCATCGACCAGTTCGGGCAGGATGCTGAAGCGGTCGTAATTGACGATGGCGTTCACCTTGTGGCCGAGCGGATCGAGCGCCGCATCGACCGCCGCCTCGATGCGCCGGATATCGTCGGCGCTGCGCACGTTGAGCCCGGAGAAGTCGAGGAAGAACAGGTTTTGCGCCGCATCGTAGGACAGGCGCTCGGGCAGCGGCACGTCGAGCATTTCCGGACGGATGCCCATCGGCCCGTCGGCAAAAATCCGCGCATCCATGATCGCCGGCTCGCCGGCTATGATGGGGCGGAAAGTCATCTTGTCGAGAATGTCCTTCTGCAGGTCGATGCCGGGTGCGATTTCGGTCAGCTGCAGGCCCTGCGCCGTCAGCCGGAAGACGCAGCGCTCGGTGACGTAGATCACCTCCTTGCCGCGCCGCGCCGCTTCCGGGCCGCTGAACGTGCGGTGCTCGACCTCGTCGACGAACTTGATCGACTTGCCGTCCTCGACGATGCGCAGCTTGCCGGCCTCGATCGCCACCTCCAGGTTGCCGGCGGTGAAGGTGCCGACGAAGACCACCTTCTTGGCGTTCTGCGAAATATTGATGAAACCACCCGCCCCGGCCAGTCGCGGGCCGAATTTCGACACGTTCAGGTTGCCCTGCTGGTCGGCCTGGGCCAGGCCGAGGAAGGCGATGTCCAGCCCGCCGCCGTCGTAGAAATCGAACTGGCTGGGCTGATCGATGATCGCCTGGGTATTGGTCGCCGCCCCGAAACTGAGGCCGCCGGCCGGCACGCCGCCGATGACGCCGGGTTCGGCGGTCAGCGTCAGCAGGTCGATGATATGTTCCTCGGCCGCCACATTGGCGACGCCTTCCGGCATGCCGATGCCGAGATTCACCACGGCGTTGGCCTTGAGTTCCATGGCCGCCCGGCGGGCGATGATCTTGCGCTCGCTCATCTCCATCGGCGGAATGGCCGACATCGGCACCTTGATCTCGCCAGCGAAGGCCGGGCTGTACGGCTCGGCGAAGGTCTGCATGTGGTATTCCGGCTTCTCGGCGACCACCACGCAATCGACCAGGATGCCGGGAATCTTCACCTGGCGCGGATTCAGCGTGCCGCGCTCGGCCACCCGCTCGACCTGGGCGATGACGATGCCGCCCGAGTTCTTGGCCGCCATCGCGATGGCCTGCGCTTCCAGCGTCAGCGCCTCCTTCTCCATCGTGATGTTGCCGTCCGGGTCGGCCGTCGTGCCGCGGATGATGCCGACATGGATGGGGAAGGCCTTGTAGAACAGGTATTCCTCGCCGTCGATTTCCATGATGCGGACGATGTCCTGGGTCGTCATCGCATTCAGCTTGCCGCCGCCGAAGCGCGGATCGACGAAGGTGCCGAGGCCGACCCGGGTGATGGTCCCCGGCTTGCCGGCGGCGATGTCGCGGAACAGGTGAGTGATGACGCCCTGCGGCAGGTTGTAGGCCTCGATGCGGTTGGCCACGGCCAGCGCCTGCACCTTGGGCACCAGTCCCCAGTGTCCGCCGATGACCTTGGCCAGCAGGCCGTCGTGGCCGAGGTGGTTGAGGCCGCGCTCCTTGCCGTCGCCCTGCCCGGCGGCATAGACCAGGGTCAGGTTGCGCGGGCTGCCCTGGCCCTCGACATCGTTCGCCTGGCTTTCGACAAAGCGCTGTTCGAGGGCGATGGCGATATTCTCGGCAAAACCGATGCCGACGAAGCCGCCGGTGGCGACCGTATCGCCATCGCGGATCAGGCGCACCGCATCGCTGGCCGACACCACCTTGCCGGTGTCGGAAGCGCGCAGCGAATTGGCCATGGGGTGGCGTGAAATTGGCATGTTCATCTCCTCATTCTTATTATGTTTAGACGATACCCGTCGCGTAGAAAACCGCAATCACCACGAACACCGCCAGCGTCTTGATGCAGGTGATGGCGAAGATATCCTTGTACGACTGGCGATGGGTCAGGCCGGTGACGGCGAGCAGCGTGATAACCGCGCCGTTGTGCGGCAGGGTGTCCATACCGCCGGAAGCCATCGAGGCGACGCGGTGGAAGACTTCGAGCGGGATGCCGGCCGCCTGGGCGTTGGCGATGAAGGTTTCGGCCATCGCGGCGAGCGCGATGCCCATGCCGCCAGAGGCGGAACCGGTGATACCGGCCAGCGAGGTGACGGTAATCGCTTCGTTGATCAGCGGATTGGGAATCGCCGACAGGGCGTTGGCCACCACCAGGAAGCCGGGCAGCGCGGCGATCACGGCGCCGAAGCCGTATTCGGAAGCGGTGTTCATGGTAGCGAGCAGGGCGCCGCCGATGGCGCTCTTGCTGCCTTCACCGAACTTGCTGAAGACCATCTTCCAGCCGAATACGAAAACCGTCGCGATACCGATCAGCAGCGCACCTTCGACCGCCCAGATGGCGGCCACCGCCTTGGTCTGCTGGACCACCGGAGCGGCCTTGCCGATCACCGCCGGGATGAAGGACACCTTCTCGCCGTAGAGTGCGGGAATGGCCGAGGTGAACACCTTGTTCATGACGCCGACCATGACCAGCGGCAGGATGGCGATGACCGGATG
>DATGXM010000087.1:0-3978 GCA_035298985.1 Azonexus sp.
GTCGATGCGGCGAGCCAGACCGTGCTGCTGCGCGCCGCCGTGGACAAGGGCGCCAACAGCCTGACGCCCGGCCAGGTCGTCGCCGTGGCCTTGCCAGCCGGGACCGGCGCCGGCCAGCAACTGCCGACCTCGGCGCTGGCGCGCCATGAAGGCAAGACCTTCGTCTTCGTGCAAACGGCCAGCAACGACCAGGGCAGCCAGTTCGAGGCCCGTCCGGTGCGCATCCTCAGCCAGGGCGGCGACGGTGCCTTGGCCGAAGGCGTCAAGCCGGGCGAACGCATCGCCGTGAAGGGCGTTTCCGGCCTGAAGGCGATGTACACCGGCGTCGGCAAGGAATAACCGGCAATGCTCGCTGCGCTGATCCGTTTTTCGCTGACCCAGCGCCTGCTGGTGCTGGTCCTCACCGCGCTGCTGATCGGCGCCGGCATCCATGCCTTGCTCGGCCTGCCCATCGACGCTTTCCCCGATGTATCGACCACCCAGGTCAAGGTCATCCTGAAAGCGCCCGGCATGACGCCGGAGGAAGTCGAAACCCGCATCGCCGTGCCGGTCGAGCAGGAAATGCTCGGCATCCCGCACCAGCGGCTGCTGCGCTCGGTGTCGAAATACGCGCTGACCGACATCACCATCGATTTCGAGGACGGCACCGACATCTACTGGGCACGCCAGCAGGTCGGCGAACGCCTGGCGGCGGCGATGGGCAACCTGCCGCCGGGCGCGACGGGCGGCATGGCGCCAATCACCACGCCGCTCGGCGAAATGTTCATGTTCACCATCGAGGGCGACCTGCCGCTGGCCGACAAGCGCGCCCTGCTCGACTGGGTGATCCGCCCGCAACTGCGCACCATCCCCGGCGTCGCCGACGTCAACAGCCTGGGCGGCGAAGTGCGGACTTTCGAGGTGGTGCCCAACCCGCAGTTGCTGACCGCCCGCGGCCTGGCGCTCAAGGACCTGCAGACGGTGCTCGAAGCGAACAACCGCAACGACGGTGCCGGGCGCCTGAACGACGGCGAGGAATCCCTGCTCGTCCGCGCCGAAGGGGCGATCACCACCCTCGACGACGTGCGCGCCATCGTGCTGCAAGCCCGCGACGGCATGGTCGTCCGCGTCGGCGACGTGGCCGAGGTCCGCTTCGGTGCCCTGACCCGCTACGGCGCCGTGTCGCAGAGCGGCCGCGGCGAGGCGGTCGAGGGCCTGGTCCTCGGCCTGCGCGGCGCCAATGCGCAATCGGTGGTCGATGGCGTCAAGGCGCGACTGGCCGAAATCGCCCCCAGCCTGCCGGCCGGCGTCACCCTCGTGCCCTTCTACGACCGCAGCAACCTGGTCGACCGGGCGGTCGGTACCGTCTCCAAGGCGCTACTCGAAGCCATCGTGCTGGTCGTGCTGCTGCTTCTCGCCTTCCTCGGCAACCTGCGCGCCGCGCTGGTCGTGGCGCTGATGCTGCCCCTGTCGGCACTCACCACCTTCATCCTGATGCGCCTCTTCGGGCTTTCGGCCAACCTGATGAGCCTGGGTGGCCTGGCCATCGCCATCGGCATGCTGGTCGATGCCGCGGTGGTCGTCGTCGAGAATGTCGAAAGCCAGTTGGCCGATGCGCCTGACCACCTGCCCACCCTGCACCTGATTTTCCGTGCCGCCCGCGAAGTGGCCGCGCCGGTCGCTTCGGGCATCGTCATCATCATCCTCGTCTTCCTGCCGCTGCTCACCCTGCAGGGGCTGGAAGGCAAGATGTTCGGGCCGGTCGCGCTGACCATCGTCTTCGCCCTCGCCTCGTCGTTGCTGCTGTCGCTGACCGTGGTGCCGGTGCTGGCGGCGGCGCTGATCAAGCGCGGTGTGCATCACGAGCCGTGGCTGGTGCGCAAGCTGTCGGCCACCTACGATCGCGTGCTCGCTTCGGCGCTGGCCCACAGCCGCCCCTACATCGTCGCCGCCCTGCTCGCCCTGGCTGCCGCGGCCGGCGCTTTCGGGCTGCTCGGCAAAAGCTTCATGCCGACCATGGACGAGGGCGACCTGATCATGCAGCTGGAAAAACTGCCGTCCATCGGCATCGAGCAGACCGTCGCCATCGACAGCGCCGTACAGAAGGCGATCCTCGAACAGGTGCCGGAAGTGAAAGCCATCGTCGCTCGTGCCGGCTCCGACGAACTCGGCCTCGACCCGATGGGCCTCAACCAGACCGACACCTTCATGGTGCTCCAGCCGCGTTCCACCTGGCGCAAAGCCGACCCGGCCTGGCTGGCCGACCAACTGCGCACCGTGATGGCCGACTTCCCCGGCATCGGCTATTCCTTCACCCAGCCGATCGACATGCGGGTTTCCGAAATGCTGACCGGCGTGCGCGGCGACCTGGCAATCAAGATATTCGGCCCCGACCTGGCCACCCTGAACCGTCTGGCGGTCGAAATCGAACACACGGTGAAAACAGTGCGCGGCGCCGAGGACACCTTCACGCTGAAAAACGATGGCGTGCAGTACCTGAAGATCGCCGTCGACCGCCTGGCCGCCGGCCGCTTCGGCCTCAACGTCGATGACATCCAGAACGACCTGAAGGCCCTACTCGAAGGCCGCAACGTCGGTACCGTGATCGAGCAGGGGCGGCGCACGCCGGTCATCCTGCGCGGCCCGGAAAGCCTGCGCGGCTCGCCGGCCGATTTCGAGGCCTTGCGCCTGTCGCTGCCCGGCGGCGGCAGCGTGCCGCTGGCCAGCGTCGCCCGCGTCCAGCGCGTCGATGGCCCGGTCAAGGTCGATCGCGAAAACGCCCAGCGCTACGTGGTCGTCCAGTCCAACGTCCGCGACCGCGACCTGGTCGGCTTTGTCGACGATGCGCGGGCCGCCGTCGCCCGCGACGTCAAACTGCCGGCCGGCTACCGCCTGGCCTGGGGCGGCCAGTTCGAGAACCAGCAACGGGCGGCGGCACGCCTGATGATCGTGGTGCCGGTCGCCCTGCTGCTCATCTTCTTCCTGCTCTTCTCGACCTTCCGCTCGGTGCGCCAGGCCTTGCTGGTCCTCTCCAACATCCCCTTCGCCATGATCGGCGGCGTCTTCGGCCTGCTCGTCTCCGGCGAATACCTGTCGGTGCCGGCCTCGGTCGGCTTCATCGCCCTGCTCGGCATCGCCGTGCTCAACGGCGTGGTGATGGTGACCTACTTCAACCAGCTGCTGGCCCGCGGCATGGGCGTCGCCGAGGTTGTCGTCGAGGGGGCAAAACGCCGTCTGCGCCCGGTCATGATGACCGCCAGCATCGCCGCCTTCGGCCTGGTCCCCATGCTCTTCGCCAACGGTCCCGGTTCCGAGGTGCAACGCCCGCTGGCCATCGTCGTCATCGGCGGCCTGCTGTCCTCGACCACGCTGACCCTGATCCTGCTGCCCATCCTGTTCCGCCGCTTCGGCGTCGAGAAGGCGGTGCCCCTGACCGAGAAATCCCATGGCTGACGTCCTGCTCACCCTGATCATGCCGGACGATGTCGCCCTGCACGTCAAAGACCTGCTGCTGTCGCGGCCCGACCTCGTTCCCGGCTTCACCGCCAACGCCGCCGAGGGCCATGGCTCCGCTGTCCCGCTGGTTGCAGAGGCCGAACTGGTGGCCGGCCACGCGCCGCGCACCGTCATCCGCACCGTCGGCCCGGAAGCGGCCAAGCGCGAAGTGCTGGCCCTGATCCAGCGCGAACTGCCCCGCGCCAACGTCTTCTTCTGGATGACTCCTGTCATCGATTCGGGGCGCCTGTGAAACGCTACGTCCTGCTCCTGCTGAGCGGCATCGGCGGCACCGGCCTGTGCGCCGAGCCGTCCCCCGAACTGCCGCCGACCGAGGCCGTCGCCCGGGTGCTGCGCGGCAATCCCAACGTCCAGGCGGCGTCCAGCCAGATCCGCGTCGAGGAAGCCAACCGTAGCCGGCTCGAAGCCGGTTCCCACGAATGGTCGGTACGCCTCGGCGCCCAGCAGCGCCGGGTCAGCCCGGTCAGTGCCAGCGATGAGCGC
>DATGXM010000088.1:0-4960 GCA_035298985.1 Azonexus sp.
CCCCGCCAGCGTGACACGCCGGCGATGAACAGCCGGGCGACGAGCCAGAAACCGGCCAACGCACCGCCGAAACCGGCAACCGCGAGCAGCCCCAGGCGCAGATCGCCGGCCACCCAGACGATCAAGCCGCACAGCAGCAACAGACCGAGCAGATAACCGCCGAGCAGGAAGGGTTGCGGCGGACCGAGTTCACGGCGCAGGACGCGCAACGTCGGCACGCGGGCCAGCTGCAACAGGGGCGGAAAGGCGAAACCGAACAGCAGCACCCCGGCAACGCCGAATCCCGCCGCCAGCGGCAGCCCGCCGGCCGCTGGCAAATCGAGGGCCAGCAATTCGACCAGCCAGCGCATGAGAACGAAATGGGCGGCAAAGCCGACCATGCTGCCGACGACGCCGGCAAGCAGCGCCAGCCACAGAAAAAGCGCCGCATGGAAGCGGAGCAGCCGGCCATGCGTCATGCCCAGGCAGCGCATGACGGCACAGGCATCGAGATGGCGCTGCATGTAGCGGCGAGCCGCCATGGCCGCTGCCACCGCGGACAGGATCACGGTCAGCAAGGTGGCCAGGCCGAGGAAACGCTCGGCCCGGTCCAGCACGCTGCGTATCTCGGGGCGGGCGTTGCTCGCATCTTCCAGGCGCTCGCCCCGCTCCAACTTCGTTTCCAGCCATTTCCGGTAGGCTTTGACGTCGTTGTCACTGCCGGCCAGCAGCAGGTTGTAGCGAATTCGCGCACCGACCTGAACCAGCCCGGTGGCGCCGATATCCTCGATATTCATCATCAGGCGCGGTGCCAGGCTGAAAAAGTTGATCCCGCGGTCCGGCTCGCGGCTCAGGATCGCCTTGGCCTGCAAATTCAGGTTGCCAACCGCCA
The DNA here is from genome assembly GCA_035298985.1 of Azonexus sp. Lineage (GTDB taxonomy): Bacteria > Pseudomonadota > Gammaproteobacteria > Burkholderiales > Rhodocyclaceae > Azonexus. The sequence goes on from DATGXM010000088.1 coordinate 872, forward strand.
CGTTGTCGCCCGTCGCCAGACCAAGGGCAGAGGCCAGGCGTTCATCGGGCCACACGCTGCCGGGGGGCGGCCCCTTGTCGGTGGTTCGATCCGGCTCACCGGGGCGCGAACTGGTGCCCAGCTTGCCGCGCAGGGGATAGGTGCTGCTGACGGCCTTGATATCGGCCAGCTGCGCCTGTCCGGAGGCCATGACCATGCTGGGAAAGAGCAGTGTTTCGGCAGCAGTCAGGTTGTGGCGTAAGGCTTCGTCGCGATAGCGGTCGGGCAAGGGATGATCGGAAGTAACGATCAGATCGCCGCCCATCATCTGCTGTGCTTCGCGCTGCAGCCCCTGGCGCACCCGGTCGCCGAAGAAGCCGACGGCGGTCACCGCGGCGACCGCGACGACCAAGGCTGCAAATAGCAGGCGCAACTCACCCGAACGCAACTCCCGGCCCAACAGCCGCCAGGAGAAAGCGGCGATCATTCCGGTATCGACCAGCGGGCGCGAAACTCGGCCGGATCGACGGCGCGCCCATGCAGGTGGCCCTGCAGCTGCTGGCAACCGAGGCCGGCGAGAAAGCTCGCCTGCTCGGCAGTTTCCACGCCTTCGGCTACCACTTCGAAATCCATGCTGCGCGCCAGTTCCATGATGGTCCGGATAATCGCCTCGTCACCGGAGTTGCGGCCGATCCCCTCGACGAAGGAACGATCGATCTTCAGTTGCTGGACCGGCAGCATCTTCAGGTAGCTCAGCGACGAATAGCCGGTGCCGAAATCGTCGAGGGCCAGGCTGATGCCCAGATCGCGCAGCTTTTCGAGCAAGGCACAGGCATCGCCGAAGGCCATGACGACCGATTCGGTCAGCTCCAGCTTCAGACAGGTCGGATCCATGCCGGTTTCGTGCAGGATCTGGTTGAGCACGTCAATGAATTCGGGGCGCTCCAGCTGCCTGACCGACAGATTGACCGACACCTGCGGCAAGGCGAAACCGCTCTTCTGCCATTTCATGAACTGGCGGCAGGTTTCACGCAGCACCCAGTTGCCGAGGCCGACGATCAGCCCCGAATCCTCGGCCACCGGAATGAAGCGTGTCGGCATGACCTGCCCCAGCTCCGGGCTTTCCCAGCGCACCAGCGCCTCGGCACCGACCAGTTGCCCGTTGCGGGTATCGACCTGCGGCTGCAGATGCACGCGGAATTCGTCATTGTCCAGCGCCCGCCGCAGCAGGTTTTCCATCTGGATGCGTTCCTGGGCCTGGACGGTCATTTCCGGGGTGTAGAAATGGTAATTGCCCCGTCCGAGCGACTTGGCGCGATACATGGCGGAATCGGCATTGCGCATCAGGTCGAGCACGCTGTCGCCGTCGCCGGGGAACAGGCTGATGCCGACCGAAGCGGTCAGGAACAGTTCGTGATCGCCGATCTTGAACGGCTGCTCGAAGGCGGCAATGATCTCCCCGGCCAGCACCTCGACTTCATCCTCCTCGCGCACCGCTTCCATCAGGCAAATGAATTCGTCGCCGCCGAGGCGGGCCAGCATGTCGATCAGGCGCACATGCTCGGACAGGCGCGACGACACCGCGACCAGCAATTCGTCACCGACCCCGTGGCCGAGCGAATCGTTGACCTGCTTGAACTGGTCGAGATCGATGAACAGCACCGCCAGCCGCTCGTCGCGCCGGGCCGTTTCGATGAGGCTTTCGTCGAGCCGCTCGATGAAGCAGCGGCGATTGGCCAGCCCGGTCAACGGGTCGTGGTAGGCCAGGTAGTTGAGCTTGCTTTGCGCCTGCCGACGTTCGGAAATTTCTTCTTCGAGCTGCTGATTGGTTCGCTTCAATTCCTCGGTACGCGCGCCGACCTGCAACTCCAGCGTATCGCGCGCCGCCTTGATGCGGCCCTCCTGATCCTCCAGGATGCGCTGGGCCCGGCGCACCACCAGGAACTGCATGAAATACAGGGCCGCGAAGACCAGAACGACGCCCGCCGTCACCCACCACATATTGCTGTGCAGCTGCCCGACAAAAGGAGTCACGTTCTGATAAAGCTCGAACACCCCTTCCACCGACTTGTCCTTGCCCAGAATCGGGACATAGCTGGACAACACTTCGGCATTGCCCAACGTTCCCTCGAGGCTATCGATCGTATCCCGGTGGTTCAATTCGCTGAGGACCGAACCATTGATCGCCGCCTTGAATCCCGGATTGTCCAGGCTGTTCTCGCCGATATGCCTGGCGTCGGTCGAGAAAATGACATTGCCAAGCCGGTTGTAAACCTTCACCTGGATGACCGAAGTTCCCTTCATCAAGCCGAAGGCGCTTTTCTGGATCTTGAGCAGGTCGTCGGATTGCTCGATGGCGCTCGCATTGCGGCCGACCGATTCGACGAGCAGGGTCTCCAGCGGATCATGCAGGGAGTTCTGGAAAACCTGGGCCATAGCGACATTACGGCCTTCGGCAAGCCCTTTCATCTGCTGCATTGAAAGCGTCTGATACAGGGGGCCGAGCACCCCGGCAGCGAGCACGATCAGAATGAAGCTGACGGTCGAGAAATAGCGGGAGAGATTGAACATATTGGTTGAAATTATTGTTCTACAAGCTTATTCCATCTCGCGTATCCGCGCCACAGCCTCCTCGACGCGGCGCACGGCAATCACTTCCATACCGGGAATCGGCTGCTTGGGCCGGTTGGCTTCGGGGATCAGGGCGCGGGTGAAACCCAGCTTGGCTGCCTCCTTCAGGCGCTCCTGTCCGCGTGGCGCCGGACGTATCTCCCCGGCCAGCCCGACTTCACCAAAAACAATAAGTTTCGACGGTAATGCCTTGTTTTTCAACGATGATGCAATCGAAAGAAGTACCGCAAGGTCAGCTGCGGGCTCAGTGATCTTGACGCCGCCAACGGCATTGACGAAGACATCCTGATCGAAGCAGACGATGCCGGCATGACGATGCAGGACCGCCAGCAGCATGGCGAGACGCTGCGCTTCCAGGCCGACCGTCAGGCGCCGGGGATTGCCGTGGGCGGTATCGACCAAGGCCTGGATTTCGACCAGCAGGGGACGCGTTCCCTCCTGGGTGACCATCACGCAGGAGCCGGGAACGTCCTGGCCATGCTGCGACAGGAACAGCGCCGAAGGATTGCTGACCCCCTTCAGCCCGGTTTCGGTCATCGCGAAAACGCCGAGTTCATTGACCGCGCCAAAGCGGTTCTTGAAGGCCCGCACCAGACGGAAGCTGGAATGGGTATCGCCCTCGAAGTAAAGCACGGTGTCCACAATGTGTTCGAGCACGCGCGGCCCGGCCAGCGCGCCCTCCTTCGTCACATGCCCGACCAGGATGACCGTGATGCCGACCTGCTTGGCCAGCCGCGTCAGCTGCGCCGCGCATTCGCGCACCTGCGCGACCGAGCCCGGGGCGCTGGACAGCTGGTCGGACCACAGGGTCTGGATCGAGTCGATCACCGCCACCACCGGCTTTTCCGCCTGCAAGGTGGCCAGGATGCGTTCAAGGTTGATTTAGGCCATCAGTTGCAGACGGCGGGTGTCGAGTCCCAGCCGGCGGGCGCGTAGCGCCACCTGCTCTCCCGACTCTTCACCGCTAACGTAGAGCACCTTGTGCCCGCTGGACAGGTGCGCCAGCGCCTGCAACAGTAAGGTGCTCTTGCCGATGCCCGGATCGCCGCCGATCAGCACGACACCGCCGGTCACCAAGCCGCCGCCCAGGGCGCGGTCGAATTCACTGATCCCGGTCGGGATGCGCTCGGCTTCGCGCGCCTCGATTTCCGACAGGTTCTGCAATTTGGCAGCCGGGGCCAGCGATTCGAAACGGCTGTTGGTGGGTGCCTTTTCGGCCACCGTCTCGACCAGGGTATTCCAGTCGTTGCAGCCGGGGCACTGGCCTTGCCATTTGGGGCTGGTCGCCCCGCATTCGGTGCAGGTGTAGATGGTCTTTACCTTGGCCATTCAGCGCCCACCATCCGTGGATGCGTCTTCCAGCACCACGGGCACCCGCGGCGCCACGGCGCAGAACAGTTCGTAGGCAATGGTGCCCGCAGCCGCAGCGACCTCGTCGGCCGGCACCTTGCCGGCCAGGCCATTCCCCCACAGGGTTAC